>QMNM01000006.1 GCA_003647765.1 Candidatus Cloacimonadota bacterium | reverse complement strand
GTATATCATCACTCAAAAGAACATACATTATAAACTGTAAATTGTAAAGTTAGTTTTGATAGATAGTATTTTTGGATTATACTTATAGAAGCTCACGATTTTAATTGTGGGTATCATTACAAGTGGTTAAATTGTATGATCATATAGGATTTATAATCCTGTATTTATATATAAAATACCATTACAAATGGTGTTAGAATCACCAATTTTAACTATTTTACTGGTTTGAAAACCGTTGAAATGGTTATGAATTTATTGTTTTATACTCATCTTACTTTACACTGCACTGGTCTTAATCTTATAATAGACAAATTCAGGCAAAATTTCCATAATGCATTTAAAGTGTCCTTTTGGGCATTTCTGATGCCCGTGAATTCCACAGGGACGACACTTTAGATTATTATTCTCAATGATAATATGATTCTCTCCATAAGGATAAAAACCAAATTCTGGGACAGTTGAACCGTAAATAACTACAACTTTGATTTGTGCCGCAGATCCTAGGTGTACAGATGCACTATCATTACATACAATAAATTTTGCATTTTTAATTAGCTGATAGCTCTCACGGATGGATAATTTACCACAAAAATTATAGATATTTTTTTTATCATTAGAAATATATCTACATAATGCAATGTCCTCTTTGCCTCCGATAATTACAATCTTATCAGGAAGTTCTGCGTCAAGTAAGATATACAATGCCAATCTTTTAAAGTATTCAGGTAACCATTGCTTAGTTTTCCATTTAGTTCCAGGTGCTATAGCTACAAAATCATCTAAACCATTTTTCTTAATAAGAGAACCAACCTTTTGAATTTCTTTTTCTAATGGGAATATTTCAGGATGGCTAAATTTATATTCTTTTGCAAGAGGATAAAGTAAATCTAAATTGCGTTCAATTTCGTGCTTTTGCTGATACTTGATTATATTAGAATATAGAAAAGAGAATTTGCTTTTGTTGAAACCGATTCTACAAGATGTTTTGGCTAATCGTGCAGCTAAAGCACTTGTAAAAGAACGATGTGGCAAAAGAATACAGTCGTAGTTTTCATTTCTAATTATTCTAACAATTCTGATAAAATTCAACCATTTATTTTGGCTTTTGTTGAATACTATTATTCTATTAAGATATGGATTTGTTTCAAAAATTGGAAGTCCACGCACATCACAAATAATATCAATGTCGCAATCATCATTTGTATTATACAAAGATGAAATTAGTGGAGTAGAAAGAATCGCATCACCTAAAAACGCAGTTTGGATTATAAGATAATGTTTCATATTTAGCAAAATATTAAAAGATTTATAAAGAAGCAAATTTGAAATAATTAATTTCAAATGTCTAATTTCTAATAAAATTTCAAATAACAAATAAAGGTGTTTTGCGAGTTTGCATTAACCATTTTTGTATGTTTTCGTATAATTTTGCATCTAACTATTTTTATCAAGTTTTTGTGTTTCTTCGTGTTCTTTGTGGCTAACTATTTTTATCAAGTTTTTGTGTTTTTTAGTGTAATTTTGTGGCTAATTAAAGATAGAATTCCGAGCTTTCCTTAAAATTTGTCAATTTATTTTTGATTAAGCATCTGTACAAATGATTTACCAACAAAACAGGTCTGCCTCTTGTTTTATTGAACTTTTGAATTTCTTGAGCTTGTTTAAGTTAAGAAAAGATTGTCCCATAAAAAATTTACATTGATAACTCAGTGATTACTTATGATTTTCTTCATTCAGTAAGATTTTCTTGACATACTTTTGATAACTCAATCTTATCCAATTAGAAGACGATAAAAGGAGAAAAATGAAGAAGTTATTTTCAAGCAAAACAAAGGAATTAGAAGTAGATATAGATAGATATCTTGATAGAGTTGAAAAATCTGCACTTTTATTTAATGAAGGTGTGAAGGACTACATAAATGACAATATGAATAGATTTGATGAGCATCTTAAAGAGATAACAATTATTGAAAATAAAGCAGATAATGTCAGGAGAGATATTAAGTATAAACTCTATACTTTTATGTTAATTCCTGATTCAAGAGGTGATGTTTTAGGCCTTATAGAGACAACGGATAATGTTATAGATACTGCAAAAAAAGTGTTGGAACAATTATCCATAGAAACACCTAAAATTCCTGATTTTCTAAAAGCTGACTTTTTGAGGTTAGCTGATTTTTCTTGTAAAGCTGTTGAAGAGCTTGTTAAAGGTGAACGGGCATTTTTCAAAGAAATCAAAATTGTAAATGACTATATTAACAAAATACATTTTTATGAGCATGAAGCTGATAAAATTGAAGAACAATTAGAGAGAAAAGTTTTTAAATCTAAAGAAATAACAAGTTTTAGTAGAAAAATGCATATAAGATATTTTGTTGAAAGAATTGCTTTATTATCAGATGAAGCAGAAGAAGTAAGTGAACGATTATCAGTTTATGCTATAAAGCGTTTTATATAGCAAACCACAAAAAATTTTTAGCCACGAAGAAACATGAAGAAATTCCTACTGAAATATTCCTATTCCACAGCATCAGTGTTCTTTTCTTGTTTTCTTGAACTCTTGATTTCTTGTGTTCTTGTCTTCTTGTCTTCTAAAAAGTAAATAGTGATATAATGTTGAAAATATTATTTTTTTTATCAAGTGGTCTATTTTTAGGATGGTCTCTTGGTGCAAATGATGCCGCAAATATTTTTGGAACAGCAGTAAGCACAAATATGATAAGATTCAAAACCGCGGCTATAGTTTGTAGTATATTTATTATTCTCGGAGCAGTGATTAGTGGTTCTGGCACTTCGCATACTCTTGGAGAATTAGGTTCAATAAATAAATTAGCAGGAGCTTTTACTGTGGCTTTTGGTTCTGCTATTACTGTTATGTGGATGACCAAATTGGGATTACCTGTATCTACTAGTCAAGCAATAGTAGGAGCTATAATTGGTTGGAACGTTTTTTCTGGTAATCCGACAGATATGAACTCTCTATATAAAATATTTGGCTCATGGATTTTCTCACCAATACTTTCTGCTGCATTTGCTATTATCTTATTTATTATAGTAAAAAGAATCGTTGAACATTCAAAGATTCATCTTATAAGATTAGATGCTCTAACAAGAAAAGGACTTTTAATTGTTGGTGCTTTTGGTGCATATAGTTTAGGAGCAAACAATATAGCAAATGTAATGGGTGTTTTTATAAATTCTTCTCCATTTAATAGCATACAAATTGGAAGAGTTTTTCATATTACAAGCATACAACAGCTCTTCCTTTTAGGTGGTATAGCTATTGCTACTGGAGTCTTCACATATTCAAAAGGCGTTATGATGACTGTTGGTTCTGATATTTTCAAACTTTCTCCTATTACTGCTTTTGTAGTAGTTTTAGCAAGTTCGTCCGTGCTTTTTATTTTTGCTTCACAAACTTTGAAGACATTTCTTGAATCATTTGGATTACCTTCATTTCCATTAGTGCCTGTTTCAAGTTCACAAGCAGTAGTAGGAGCAGTTATGGGAATTTGTATTGCAAAAGGCGGGAAAAATATACATCTTCAAGTTATTGGCAAAATTTGTATTGGATGGCTCGCAACTCCAGTTGTATCCGCTATAATCTCATATATCACATTATTTTTTATGCAAAATGTTTTTATGCAAGATATTTTATAATAATTTCAAGCATTAGCTGCTATACTGGATTAGCCTAATTTGTATCTTTTAATGCATCCTCTAATAATGATTTATACATATCTTTTTTATCTGTAATTGTAGGTAGTTTGCCTAAACTGATAATGAGTTCTACCATAGAATTTTTTGCCACTTTGGCTCCAGCAATTGGCTGACTATAAATAACTTTATTCTTGCCAATATCATTGGAATACGCATAACTAATTTTTCCTAATCGCAGCTTAACATTTTGTAATCTTATTTTTGCTTCTGTTATTGTAAGATTATCCAGGATGGGAACTTCGGTCATTGCTTTTCCTTTACTAACAATAACCTTTATTGTTTTTCCTTTTTTTATATGAATATTTGGTGATGGTTTCTGTGAAATAATATAGCCCTTCAAAATCTCATTACTAAAATCTTCACCTGTTTTTTCAATATATAATCCATATTTTATCAAATCATTTCTGGCTTCCTTAAAATTTTTACCAATTAAATCAGGCACCATTACTTCGTCGCCATGCCTCGTAAATATTTTTAACAATATATTTGTGGCAAAAAATCCGAACGAAAATAGTACTACTAAAATTATTATTGAGAATATAGCTAATTTAACATATTTCATTTAACACCTCTTTAACTTAACAGCAAAACTACCATCTATTTGATGTTTAAATGGCAATGTTTTGATAATATTATGATGTTCAATAATTTCCTTATGGATTAAATTGTCTGGACTAACAATTTTGTAATTCCCTGTATTGTCTATAAACTTTTTTATTAGCAGTTCATTCTCATTTATATTAAAAGTGCAAGTACTATAAACTATCTGTCCATTATGTTTAAGCAATTTGTCTGCCTTGTTAAGTGCCTTTTCTTGTAATTCAATCAATTGAGATAAATTCTTCTGGTAATGCCATCGTAAATCCGCTTTTTTAGCCATAACGCCCCATCCACTACAAGGTGCATCTACTAATATTTTATCAAATTTCTCAGAAAAATCTAATGCAAAAATGTCACCGCAAATTATATCCACATTCTTAATATATAATCTGCTTAAATTCGCCTTCATTACTTTTACTTTATGAGGATAAATATCAACTGCTGTAATACTCCCTTCATTGTTCAATAATTCTGCAATATAAGATGTTTTCCCACCAGGAGCAGCAAACATATCTAAAATCCGCTCATCTTGATGAGGATTCAACAATTCTACAGCTAATGCTGAACTCTCATCTTGAACAGAATATTTGCCTTGTATAAAATACTCATCTTTGGATAAATCAAACTGGTCAATAATATGAAAAATATTAGATGAATATTGTCCATAAGAAAATCTGATATTTTTCTTCAATAAATATGCTGATAACGAATCTTTATTAGTTGTCAAACAGTTATATCTTATTGATAATTTTGGTGGTTTGTTAAAATATTCACACATCAATTCTACTTCATATTCAGTAAATAGCGTAAGCCACTTCTCAATCAATTTCTTTGGGAATGAGTATTTAACTGATAAATATTCTGAAGTATTATTCTTATCTGGTAGTTTAATAGCATCCTTATTTCTAATGTAATTTCTTAATACAGCGTTGACAAAGTTTGCTGTGGTTTGATTTTTCACTTTTTTGGCAATTTCTACTGTTTCATTGACCGCGGCTCTATCTGGAATACTATCCATAAAAATAATTTGATATAACCCCAATCTTAACAGACACTTAATACTTTCCTTAATACACTTAAAATCTCTATTCTTGATTGATTGGCTCAGAATAAAATCAAGGAAATTTCGTTGTTTAATTATACCTTTTGTAAGTATATAAAGCAGTTTCTTATCCTGTGAAGAAAGGTTAAATTTTTTGCAGTAATAAGAAAGTAATTTGTTAGAATAGGCATTATTTTGAAATACTTTACAAAGTATGTTATAAGAAATGGCTCGGATATTCATAAATATACCGTAAAAACTTATGGCATAATAGAAAAATTTTAGTCCCAATTAGACAGGGCGTTGCAGTTTCCTGAAATCTGTGAAAAATTGTCTAACCACTGTATTGATCACTATGTATACACAGTAAAAATTGATGCTCCTAAGACGATTTGTAATTACGTAAGGCGTAATGCATAATACGACACCAAGATTATCTCTCTCTCTGCGTCCATAAATTTATCTCTGTGGCATATAAATTCACCTATGAATAGCTCTTGAAAATTCTTTAATTAAATCTTCGTTATTATTATGTTCAATAATAGTCCCAGTAACAATAAGATCTGCACCATTTTCAACTTTTTTTTTTGCTTCTTTTGGAGTCCTTATGCCACCACCTACAATAATTGGTATATCAACATTATTTTTCACTTCACGGATCATCTTATTTGGGACAGAGTTCTTTGCACCACTTCCTGCTTCTAAATAGATAAGTTTCATTCCCAAGTATTGAGCCGCAAGAGAGTGAGCTACAGCAATAGCTGTTTTTGCTCTTGGTATCGGAAATGAATGAGACATATATTGCACAGAGGTTAATGAACCTGACTCAATCAATAAATATGCAGTAGGGATGGTCTCTAATCCGTAGCTTTTAATCAGAGGCGCAGCTTTTACTTGCTCTCCTATCAATAGGTCAGGATTACGACTACTCATCATACTTAACATAAGTAAAGCATCAGCACAAGGAAATATGCTATGAAATATTCCAGGAAAAATAATTACAGGTATATTGACAGATTCTTTGATTTTCCGTAGATTATGCTCAAATTTGTTTTTGAACATAATACTCCCACCAACAAGTAAAGCATCTACATCACAATATTCACAAGTAGTTGCGATTTTTACTGATTGCTCAGTGTTATGATTATCTGGATCAATCAAGCATAAATATCCAGCACCTTTTTCTGATATTACATTCTTTAAATATTGATATGTCCCCATTGTCCAATCCATAATATTATTAATGATAGCAAAATATTCAACTTCATTAATCTCTGAACTCTATGAAAATCTTTTTTATTACTATCAATAATAATAAGGTGTAATAATAAATACATTGAAAATAATATAAACATAATAATTGCTAAAAATATGAATAAGTCATATAATTTCAGATGAAACCCTAAATAAGAAAAAAAAAATATAGGGATACATAATATTATGGAAAAAATAATAGTTCTTCTGTTGCCAATAATAATAGGTAATGTTTTTGCATTGTATTTCCTATCACCTTCAATATCTTCTGCGTCTTTGACCAATTCTCTGATGAAAGTGTAAAAAAATGCTAATATAGAGATAATCCAGACATTTTTTAAATTGCTATTGGCAAATGCTCCAAACATAAAAGTACAAGCACAAGCAAATGATACTATAAAATTGCCTAAAAGAGCTATCTTTTTCCAACTTTTTGCGTAATAGTAAAGTAGAATAGCATTTAACCCAGCTAATAAAATCATTTCAATATTTTTAATAAAAATAGTGCAAATAATACCGATGATAAATGCGCAAATAGAAAAGCCATAAACAAGATTAATGGATAATTTTCCTGTTACTAAAGGACGGCTTATTTTATTTGCTTTATCTATTTGTAAGTCAAAGAAATCGTTAATAGCAAATCCACCAGCCGCAATGAATACAGGTACAAGCACTGTCGGTATTACTATATTCCAATGTATAATCTCTGTATGATAAGCTATTCCAAAAAATGTTGTTAATGCTATAACCAAAATATTTACAGGGCGAATGAGTTGCAAAATTGCCAGAATTTTAGTTATAGCTTGTTTAATTTTCATTTGGTCAGGAAGAAACAATCATTGTTTTAATTCTATGGCATCCTATCTCTAATCATTTTTACAAATTCCATTAGCACTATATTATTATCCATATTTTTGATAAGATTATTGGCATCTTTTAGCAATTTTATTGCTTGTTTTTGTGATTCTTCAAGTCCTATCAAAACAGGATAAGTTACCTTTTCATTTCTCTCATCTTCACCTGTTTCTTTTTGCAGGATTTCATTAGCACCAACTTCATCTAAAATATCATCAATAATCTGATATGCAAGTCCAATATTGATAGCAAAATCAGCAAGAGCGTTCATTTGTTGTTCTTCTGCATCTGCTAATACACAGGCAATCAATACAGCAGCTTTTAGCAATGAGCCAGTTTTTTTGATATGAATATCTCGTAGCATATGCAGCTTGGCTTTTTTCCTTGTAACTAAAATGTCAACTACTTGCCCAGAAATCATACCTCTGGTTGCAATAGATTTTGTTAGAATATCAAGACAGATGATGGCTTTTTTCTTATTATTTGGTTCTAACATAATTCCAAATGCTTTTGTAAGTAAAGCGTCTCCAGCAAGGATAGCAATGGCATTACCAAATTTTTTATGACAGCTTGGCTTGCCTCGTCTTTCATCGGAGTCGTCAATAAAAGGCAAATCATCATGTATAAGAGAAGCAGTATGAACCATCTCTAATGCACAAGCAGGCGGCAGTACTACTTTTAATGAACGGAGATTATTTTTGCCTTTTATCATTTCATAAACTGCCATCATCAAAATAGGACGCAATCGCTTTCCACCATCAAGTGTAGAATATCGCATCGCTTGATACAATTCAGGCGGATAATTATCTTCTGCTCCTATATACTTATCAAGAGCTTGATTGATCATCTTTTTTCTAACATCAAAATATTTTTGTAATAACAAAATCTCTCCTTTATTTAATCGCGAACATTGCAATCGCGAACTTATACGAACTATGCGAACTTACGCGAACATTTTTATCCTTTTAATAGATTAAATCTTTTGTGATGAGTTTGTAAAGTCAGCGTTTAGTTCGCGTCTAATCTTTTCCTTATTGTCTTCTTACAAAGGCAAATTCACTATTTTTCCTGTTTTTGCTGAACGATACATTGCTAATATAATTTCTAAGGACTTTCTTCCACTTCGTCCATCTGTGGACGCTTTGGCTTTGCCATTCAAGACATCTATAACATTTTTCAAATATCCCAAATGCCCGAATCCATAAACATCTAATGGATTAGTATCTGCTTCAAATACATACTTGTCATCATCATTATAATCTTTAAATTCCCACACTTCTATTTTATTCACAGCAATACCACCTACTTTGACAGTTCCTTTTTCTCCGATTATAGTGATTGAGCCCTCAAGATTCTTTGGGTAAGTATTCATAGATACATCTACACTACCAAGAGCTCCATTACGAAATTTTATTATACCGACACCTTGATCTTCAACTTCTATTGTATGAGCTATGGTATTTGTAATAGCCATTACACTTTCTACTGGTCCAATCAGCCAATATAATAGGTCAAAATAATGACTCGCTTGATTTAGAAATGCTCCACCATCAAATTCCCAGGTTCCACGCCAATCAGCCATATCATAGTAAGCTTGTGGACGAGTCCAATGAACAATTATACTTCCACTATAAATTCTGCCAAAACGACCTTTATCAATAGCATTCTTTAATAATCTGATAGGTGGATTTAATCTATTCTGCTTAACAACAAATAGATTAACTTTATTTTCATCACACGCATAAATCAATTTGTCTGCTTTATCCAATGAAGTAGCCATCGGCTTTTCTGTTATAACATTGATTTTTTTCTTTGCGACATCTATACCAATGTCCGGATGTATTCCACTTGGAGTTGCTATAATAACAGCATCCATTTTCACATTGTCCAACATCTCTTTATAATTTTCGTATATCTCTTTAATATTGAATTGATTTGCTTTTTCTTCTGCTTTTTGTTTTATAATATCACAGCAAGCAATAATTTCAGCATTTTCTATCTTTTCTATTGCTTCAAAATGCTTTGTTGATATTCGCCCACAACCTATTAGCCCTAATTTAATATTCTTCATAAGCTCTCCATTATATATTATCAAGATAAGGATTAGTAATGAGTAATATCTCAGTGAAAATTTTTGATTAATTGGTTATTTCTCTCTCTGTGGCAATATAACTAAACTATGTCAAAAAACATTCCAAGCAAAATGTTTCTATTGATAATATTTTTTAGTAAAACCCTTTATTTCGCCTTGTTTAGTGAATATGCTCTTTATAAATCCAGTTATAAATCCTAATCCATAAGCAATGACTTGCCAAATTAACATAAAAGCTGATAATACACCAACATAAACAGAATGATATTTTTTTGCTGATTGAATAAATGCAATAAGCAATACAATAAGCACTAATCCCACACTTAATAATACTGGATAGAAAAATTTTGATAAAATTGATAGTATAATTATTATAAGCATAGTAAGAATTACTATTGATGGCAAAAAATGAACAAATTTCATCATTTCTTTATCTATGCGTCCTAAATTATTTCTTGTAACTCCCCAGTTGAAAATCTGCTTGAAAAATCTTCTCATTGATGTTCGTCGTTTATGATATACAAAGACATCAGGCAAAAATTTTACATTAAACCCAGCATTGTAAATTCTATTAGAAAATTCCATATCTTGTCCATGACGAAGATTATTCATTCCACCAATTTTCTTATATACTTCTTTCCTTATGCCCATATTGAAACTACGCGGATAATACTTTGCTACGCTTTTTCCAGTAGTCCCTCTTGTGCCACCTGTGCCAAGAAAAGATGTCATTGTATAATTTATCGCCTTTAATAATGGTGGAAAATCTTCACGATAAGTATCAGGTCCACCATAAGCATCAATATTTTCACTTGTAAGATGTCTCTCCAAATTTTTTGTATAATCGTTTGGCACAGTGCAATCTGAGTCAATGAATACAAATACATCACCATTTGCTTTTTTCATTCCATTATTTCGTGCAGGACCCGGACCCTTATTTTGCTGATAGAAATAACGAATTGCCATTCCTCTGCTTTGATAAGATTTGACAATATCTTTTGTATTATCAGTTGAGCCATCATCCACAATGATTATCTCAAAATTCTTTTTTTCTTGCTTTGAAAATGAGTCTAACAACTCATCAATTTCTTCTGCACGATTATAAGCAGGTATTATAATTGAAATTAACATAACTTAGCCAATTTTTTATGTAAGAGATTTAGACGCAAACTAAACTCCGACTTTACAGACTTATCGCAAAAAATTGAATTTACAAAAAGGATAAAAAAGTTCGCGTAAGTTCGCATAGTTCGTATAAGTTAGCGTCTGCAAGTTCGCGATTATGTACTACTATATCGCCTAATATAAAATTTACTCATTTTGCAGACGATTTCTATAGAATGCTTGTTCTTTTAATAATAATGGCATATTCTTAAATGACTTATCCACTATTGAATAAGGGTCAGTTTTCCCTTCAAAAACCTGAACAGATAGAGTGTCAATATCTATTACTTTCAAAAATTTTCCATAAACTATCTCACTAATTCTTTGTTCAATAATCTTGGTAATTTTATGCTTTATCTGTTGCTTGCGGTGATTTTGGAAAATTCCATTTCCTTTAATATATGCTTTATGCTGTTCAATTGCAGTAAGGAGTTCAGATATTCCCTTTCCTTTTACAGCAATAGTAGGAATAATAGGTGGTCTCCATCCATTTTCTTTTTTCATATCAAGGATGATTTGTAATTCTTGTGCAAATCTATCAGCACCTTCTCTATCAGATTTATTTATGACAAAAATATCTGCAATCTCTATTAGTCCTGCTTTCATCGCTTGAATAGAATCTCCTGCCTCTGGAATAAGCACAACTACTATTGTATCACATGCATCAGCAATGTCTATCTCAATTTGTCCAACTCCAACGGTCTCCACTAAAATATATTCTTTGCCATAGGCTTCAAGTGCTATTATTACATCCTTTGTGCTTTCTGCAAGCCCACCAATTGAGCCCCTTGTAGCCATACTTCTAATGTAAATATTTTCGTATTTTGCAAGTTCTCTCATACGAATACGGTCTCCAAGAAGTGCACCACCAGAAAATGGACTTGTCGGATCAATAGAAATAATTCCTATCTCTTTATTTTTGTCGCCTAATATTACTGCTAATTTATCAACCAAAGTACTTTTACCTGCACCAGTTGGTCCTGTTATTCCAACTCTATAAGCATTGCCGCTTTTCGGAAAAAGTTTAGATAAAATGGCTTCATAATCGCTACAATGATCCTCTATACAAGATATTATCCTTGCTAATGCAAAAGTGTCCTTCAAAAAAAACCTGTCTATTATCCTCACCAATATAACCTACTTCATTATCTTGCCGAAATATTCTCTTGCTTGTTCTTTACCTTGTAAAACTCTTAATGCACCATCTCGTAAAGCTGCCATCTCATTTTCACCGGGATATACAGTTATCCCAACATCTAATGCTTTTAGTCTGCTTTTGATTTCATTAACAAATATATTAGCACGAGCCAATCCACCTGTAAGAATAATTTGGTCAAGTTTCTCTCCTTCAAATGCTGGAATAAGAGAACATATCTCTCTTGCAATTCTATAAGCCATAGCTTGAAAAACAAGTATTGCTTGTTTATCTCCTGATTTTATTCTTTGTTCAACCTCTCGGAAATCAGAAGTGCCTAATAAAGCAATAAGTCCACCTTTTCCTTTATTTTTCAATTTCATCTCTTGAAGTGTGTATTTGCCTGAATAACACATTTCAATCAATTGTCCAACAGGCAAAGAGCCGCTTCTTTCTGGCGTGAATGGTCCCTCTCCATTCAATGCATTATTAACATCACAATACTTTCCTTTATGATGCGCACCAACAGATATTCCACCGCCAAGATGAGCAACTATTAGATTCAACTTCTTATATGACACTCCTCTCTCTTCTGCAAATTTCTTTACGGATGCTATTTGACTAAGTGCGTGAGAAATTGCTTTTCTTCTTATCTCCTTAAATCCAGTTATCCTGCAAATATCCTCAATCTCATCTACAACAACTGAATCAACTATGAGCGCAGGAATTTTCCTGCCTGTTCCTTTGAAAATATCATCTCTTATATCTGCCGCGATAATAGCTCCTAAATTAGATGCATGCTCGCCCTGAACAGCTGCTTTCAAGTCATCTATCATTTGCTGATTAACATAATAAGCTCCGCTTTTAACAGGATAAATCAAGCCACCTCTTCCAACAATAGCATCTAAATCATGTATGTTGATTTTTTTCTTTTTAAGAGCTTCTAGAACAAGATTCTTTCTAAATTCGTGTTGGTCAATAATTTTCTCAAATTTCTGTGTTACATCTTGCGGATGCTGAATTTCTTCTGAAACTAGACATTTCTCGTTCTCAAATACACTTATTTTTGTGGAAGTAGAACCTGGATTTACAGCCAGAATCTTATATTTTTTTAGAGAATATCCCTTCTCATTCAATTCTGATGAAGCATTATTATTACACATAAATCATACCTCACGATTATTTTTGTTATCTAAACATAACATTACTGCATTCATTTTTACCACAATAACAGATATAAACTCGGATTTTTCTCATAAGCTTGTAATTGACGATGTATAAAATTTATTTAAATTTATATGAAATTTTCTGTGAAATGCTGTATCAAAATGCTTTGCTTAATATTCCTTTGCTTGTTCTTCTCCTTTAAGCACACGAATTACACCCTGAGCCATTGCATACATCTCTTTTTCACCAGGATATATGTAAATTGGTGCAATAAATTCTGTTCGCTCTTTTATCCATTTCATCAAATATTTATTATTTGCCAGACCGCCTGTATAGTAAATAGCATCAACTTTACCTTTTAGAACCGTAGCACATGCTCCTACTTCCTTAGCTATTTGATAAGCCATTGCTTGAACTATTGTTATGAATTTTTTATTATTTTTCTCAATTTCCTTAACAATTGCAATTCCGTCATCTGTGCCAAGATATGCAATAAAACCACTTTCTTTTACAAATTTTCGTTCCAATTCTTTTTTCGTATATTTACCTGAGAAACATAAATCAATTACTCCACCTATTGGCAATGCACCAGCTCTTTGAGGAGAAAAAGGTCCCATTCCTAACATTGCATTATTTGCGTCTATAATTCTTCCTTTTCTTAAAGGCGATATTGTTATTCCTCCACCTAAATGAGCAGCTATGAAATTACATTCATTAAAATTCTTACAGAGTGTTTGTGCAAGCTCTCGTCCAACTGCTTTAATATTCAATGCATGAGATAGACATTTCCTTTCTATTTCTACGACTCCAGAAATACGAGCAATATCATCAAATTCATTAACACTTATAGGGTCAACAATAAATGCAGGTATATTTAATTCATCAGATATAGATTTTGCAATATAAGCACCAAGAGCCGAAGCATGAGACATTCCCCAAATAGATTTATCAGCTAAATCATCAAGCATCTTTTTATTTATTATATATGTGCCGCTTTCCACAGGTCTGGTAAGTCCACCAATTCCTACGACTGAATCAAAACTTCTTAAATCAATATTATTCTCCTTTAATTGCTCTTCAATAATTTTTCTGCGAAACTCATACTGGTCAATTACTTTTGTATAGCCAGTAAGTTGTTCAGGAGAATGTTTTATTGTCCTGTTGAATATTTCATTATCGTCTTGAAATACTGCTATTTTTGTAGAAGTTGAACCTGGATTTATAACCAATATTCTATAACTTGGCATATTAGCTCTCCTAATACTTTTTCTTTAACATTGATATAAATAAAAGGTGTGCGACTATCCTTGAGATTCTATGCAAAGCATTTTTTGGCAGTTAGCTCAAACCAAGTGGGCTAACGGCACATATAGAAATCCGCTTATTGCTGCTACCTTCCGGTCCTGACAAGGTTCACGGAACTATATTGCGTTAGGCTTGATTATCAACACCACTTACCAAAAAAATATATTACAATCAAATCCCGCAAATAGCTATAGGTCCTGCTATAGCGGATTGCAGGTAACAGGGCACCGCTAGCTCCCCACCTTGCACACCTTGAATATTACATTTTCCTATTAGTCAAATAAGAAAATGATACAAATTTAATGTCAATTATTTCTAATTAAACGCAAACTCGTCACTAACTCAACGAACTTATTATTAAATTTTGCAATCGCATCTAATCTCAAACCTTGAAGTCATTGCAACTTTATTACTTTAACGATTTTAATGTAAAATTGACTTTTCTAGTAGTCAATCCCTCTGATACTTTTATTTCATCTTTCGTTTGTGTTTTATAGCCGGATAAGAAAACAGCCATATTATATACATTTGGAGATATATCAATAGAATAGTATCCTTTACTATCAGGATGTATTATGTAATCAGCTATTAATATTTTTACATTTTCT
>QMNM01000005.1 GCA_003647765.1 Candidatus Cloacimonadota bacterium | reverse complement strand
GTGGCTGGAAAATATGGATACAAAATTAAATGATTCCTATAAAATATCGTAATTTCTTTCTAATTCTAATAATTACGCTACTTATACTTTTATCTAGAAATAAATTATATTTCCAGCATTCACAATGCCGCGCAGAACAATCAAACCAAGAATGGGATAGTATTGCTATTTATAATGTTAAGTCCAATGATAACTTAACTCGGATTGCCAGAAAATTCTACTCGCAAACAGATGCCTTTCCTCTTTCCAGTTTTACCTCACAAATAAGAGGACTGAATAATATAAGCAACAATACAATTCGTACAGGACAAAAATTAAAAATCCCCTTGAATAGAAGAACATCTTTACTTGAAAAAATCCAACCAGATACAATTAGAGGTATTTATATACAGCCGTATTACTTAAACTCTGCAAAAGCTATTGAAATAGTAAAGCATTACAAGGAAACAAACTGCAATGCTATTGTTGTTGATTTCAAGAATATGAGAGGAGAGCTATTTTATCCATCCAAGAATGAAATTGCACAGCAAGTAAATATTATTTCGCTTGTTATCTCACACCCTGAAAAGATGATTAGTTTTTGCCATAAACATAACATATCTCTAATTGCCAGATTCGTAGTTTTTCATGATATTGCGATTGCTAATGCATTTCAAGAATGGACACCTATTGCTGACACTACAAGAAAGCAATCTGTATCCGACGATGAAAAAAAATGGTTAAATCCGTATTTGCCAGAAGTTCAAGCATATCAATTGGCTTTATTAAAAGAAGTGTTGTCTTTTGGTGTTGATGAAATCCAACTTGATTACATCCGCTTTCCTACAGAGTCAAAATATACGGATAGGAGTTTTTCACTTCCAGATTCTGTAAAACGAGAAGATGTTATTGTTGACTTTTTAAGAAAAGTTCGGATATTGACTGATGAATATAATACAAAATTATCTGCTGATGTTTTTGGGATTATTGCATTTCAGAGAAGTGTAGACATTGCCAGTACAGGCCAGAATATTAAGCGAATGGCAAAATATTTAGACAGGATAAATCCGATGATTTATCCATCGCATTTTTTTGGCAGATTTGAAGGAAAAAAATATCCGGGAAAAGAGCCATATTATTTTGTTCATCAAACCTGTAAGAGAATAAAGGGAATTTGCCCAGCATCATTGAAAGTATCGCCATTTTTACAGGCATTCTCTTTATGGCACTCTCAATTCAATCCTGCATATCTACTATCACAACTTCAAGCATTAAAGGATTGCGATATTACTGATGGATTTCTACTGTGGAATGCCGCAAGCAAATATGAAAAATCATGGCCAGCATTAAAATTATGGAATAGTGGTACAAAATATATCCCTCTGGAAAATAATGATTACTGACAATATTCAATGCTCCAATGTCTCAATATTGCCACTGAAAGAGAAATAAAGAGATAATTCAGAAAGCTGATGTTTTTATCCTTGAAAAGTTTAAATATCCTCTCAAATAATAACTTATATACAAAAAGACAAGAGTTCAAGACTATAACGCTGATGCTGTGAAATAGGAATGTTTTGTTAGAAATTTATTCGTGTTTCTTCGTGTTGTTCGTGGCTAAATAAATTGAAGCTTGAAAAATGAAAGCAAATTTCTATGAACTTACATTTGAAGAATTGACTAATCTTATGTTGGAATATGGATTAGAAAGATTTCGTTCCAAGCAGATATTTCATTGGATATACAATAAAAAAGCGACTTCCTTTTCTGAAATCACCACTTTAAAAAAGGAAATCCGGTATTTTTTTGATAAAGAAATTGGCTTAAATCTACCTCAATTAATCAAAAAGGATAAGCAAGAAGACGGCACAGAAAAACTTTTACTGTTACTTAATGATAAGCAAACAATAGAATCTGTTATTATTCCAGCAGGGAGAAAAACAACTTTATGTGTATCTTCTCAAATAGGATGTGCATTAGGTTGCACTTTTTGTGCTACTGGCAAAATGGGCTTTATCAGAAATTTGACAACAGATGAGATTATTGGGCAAATTTTAATTGCTTTATTTATGATTGAACATAGCAGGCGATTGACAAATATTGTATTTATGGGTATGGGCGAGCCATTGAATAATCTGGATAATATTGTTAAGGCAATTAAAATTATAAAAAATGAATATGGACTGAATTTTTCTGGAAAACGAATAACTATATCTACTGCTGGAATTGTTCCTAAAATATATGAATTATCACATAAAAATTTGAATGTTAAATTGGCCATTTCTTTAAATGCGGCAAATAACAAAAAGCGAACCCAAATAATGCCAATCAATAAAAAATATCCAATTAAAGAATTGATATCAGCAGTCAGGGCTTTTCAGAAAACTACTAAATGGCGAATCACATTTGAGTATGTTTTATTAGACGGATTTAATAATAATTATAAAGATGCTAAAGAATTGATTTCGTTATTAGGTGGGATCTCTTGTAAAGTTAATCTAATTCCATATAATTCTATTTCATGGAGTAAATTCACTGCACCTTCTATGAACAAGGTTCAAGAGTTTGCTAATTGGTTATATCCTTACTTACCAGCTGTTACGATAAGGCAAACTCGTGGAGATAAAATTGCAGGTGCATGTGGCCAGTTAGCCACAAAATATAATTATGATTGAATTAAATATTAAACAGGATGGTAATATTCTACTTGATGGTAATCTGACCTTTCAGGAATCTACGGATTTCTATCATAAAATTCTCTCTATAATTGAAAAGAGCAGTAAGAACAAGATTATATTGGACTTGTCAAGTGTGCATAAAATTGACAGTGCTGGAGTAGCTACTCTTGACGAAATTGCCAGTTTAGCAGAGAAACAGGGAAAGCCCTTGATTCTGAATAAGGTAACAGGACCTATTCAAGAAACTATTACTACATTTAGTTCACGAGGCAAATTATTTCCAAGTTATGAGAAGAGAACGAATTTCTTTGAGAAAATAGGTGATGGAATATACCAAATCTACTATTCCGCAAGGGATTTTCTTTATTTAACAGCTGATGTTTTTTATTGGAGTTTTGTTGATTTATTTAATAGTAAAGGTCGTCGTGAAGATTCTGTTGTAAGTCAAAGTATTTTAATTGGAGTGAATGCATTACCAATTATTGCATTGATGTCTTTTTTAGTAGGATTTGTTTTAGCATTACAATCTGCGGCTCAATTAAGGCAATTTGGTGCTAATATTTTTGTAGCTGATTTGATAGCAATTTCTATGACCAGAGAGATGGGACCATTGATGACTGCTGTGCTTTTAGCCGGTAGAAGTGGCTCTTCATTTGCTTCTGAAATCGCTACTATGAAAGTTACGGAAGAATTAGACGCTTTAAAAGTAATGGCGTTAAATCCCATTCGTTTTGTAGTTGTGCCAAAATTCTATGCAATTACTTTATGTGCACCATTACTTACTATTCTCTCTGATGTAATAGGCATAATAGGTGGATTTGTGATTGGCATTACTTATTTACAAATTAGTCCACAAGCATTTATTAACGAAGTTATAAAAGTGATGATATTAAAAGATATAATTACAAGTTTGGTAAAGAGTATTGTTTTTGCTTGGATTATTGTTTTAATAGGTAGTTTTTTTGGGTTCCGAGCATCTGGTGGAGCAGAAGGCGTTGGCAGAGTTACTACAAGCTCAGTTGTTGCATCAATTTTTATGGTTATAGTTGCTGACTGTATTTTGGGACTTATTTTTTATTTTGGTAAATAAGTGTATTAAAGAATAGCACACTGAAAAACGCTGATAAGAAATTGCGTAATGCGTAAGGCGTAGTGCGTAATGCGTAATGCGTAAGGCGTAAAAAGACACAAAAAGAGTAGCACACCCTACTTCGTCAGGACTAGGAAAGCCAGGCTGAAAAACGCTGACTAAAGACACTACACTGATAAAAATTACTCCGTGTCCTTAAATTTTACTCTGTGTCCTCTGTGTCTCTGTGGCTATTTTATCTGCATAGAATTGACAAAAATGGATAAAAAAGCAATTAGTTCAAAAATTGTAAGAATTCTTAATAACAATCCTGTAAAGAATTATAAATTAAAAACACTTTTTGAGAAACTCCATATTCCAAAGCATAATTATAAAGAGTTCAGACACATCATTATAATGTTAGAAAAAGGTAAAAAAATAAAAAGAATCGGGCGAAGATTTAGCTCACTAAGAAATTCAAAAAAGCTCATTGGCAAATTTGATGCTACTGCTTTATCAAAAAATAAATCGTTCGCTTTTGTAAAGTGTAATGACTTTGATTTATTCGTTTCAGCAGAAGATATATCCAATGCTTTTCATAATGATATTGTTGATGTCTCTGTCCAATATAAAAATGGCAAATTAAATTCAGGCAAAATCACAAAAGTTCTAAAAAGAGCAAACGAAAAAATTATCGGTAATGTATATAATCATAAAAGTAAATTATACTTGTCCTCTGATAATACGAAAATTCATAGTGATTTTGCTATTAAAAATGGTCTATCTGCAAAAACAGGTGATAAAGTTGTATTGAAAGTGAGTAATTGGGGAAATCCGCAATTGAATATTTTACCAGCAGGAAATGTAATAGAGGTTTTGGGCAAATCAGATGACCCGATGATTGAGACAATAGCAGTAATGCGTCAATATAATTTAGAACCTGAATTTCCTCAATCAGTTATACAAGAGACAAAAGAACTTACCGAACTTATCACAGAACAAGATTTAATTAAAAGAGAAAATTATACTGGCTTAACAACTTTTACTATTGACCCTATTTCAGCCAAGGATTATGATGATGCAATTTCATTAGAAGAAACAGAATTTGGTGTGCGACTATATGTGCATATTGCTGATGTATCTCATTATGTTAAACAGGATTCAGAAATTTTCAAAGAAGCATTTAAACGCGGTACAAGTGTGTATCTTTTACAAAGAGTAGTTCCAATGCTTCCAGAAAAACTGTCCAATAATCTATGCAGTTTAAGACCAGAAGAGCAGAAGCTAACAATTACAGTAATTACAGATTTTGATAAAAATTATAATATTATCAGGCAAACAGTAAGACCTTCTATTATAAAAAGTAATGCTCGTCTAAACTATCAGCAAGTAGATGAACTATTTGAAACAGGAAATTGTCAGGACATTTCAGAACAAATCAAAATTGATTTAAATAAAATGCGGATTCTTTCAAGAAAACTTACAGAGAAAAGACATAAACAGGGAAGTTTGGATTTTGACCTACCAGATGCAGAGTTTGAGTTTGACGAACACGGCACGCCAAAAAATATCCTGAGAACAGAACAAACAGAAAGCCATTTACTTATTGAAGAATTTATGCTTGTGGCTAATCAATATATAGCCGAATTATTAAGCAAAAAATCAGATTACACTTTATACCGTATCCATGAACAACCTGATATTACTAAACTTAAATACTTTGCTATTATTGTAAAAAATTACGGCTATTCTATTGAGTATATGGCTTTTAATTTGAACTTTGCTTTGCAGGATTTTCTTAATTCTATCACTACGAAAGACCATCATAGAGTATTTGATATGATGTTACTCAGGAGTTTGAAAAAAGCAGAGTACTCTCCTCAAAATAAAGGACATTTTGGGCTCGCAAAACAATATTATACACACTTTACATCGCCTATTCGTCGCTTTCCTGATTTAGTAATACATCACCAAATCAAACAATATGTATTTAAATGGACAGTTCAAAAATTTACAAAAGAACAGATAGAAAAATTTGCTGAGCAATCATCTATGCAAGAACTTAATGCAATGGATGCAGAAAGAGACCTGGCTTTTCGTAAAAAGATGCTTTTTATGTCCAAATATTTAGGCGAACATTATGAAGGAATTATTGTTGACTTTAATAATAGCAATATATTTGTCCAATTAAATGAATTTCCTGTTGAAGGCAAAATCCCGTTATCTTCGCTAAAAGACGACTATTATAGATTTATTGAACAGAAATATATTTTGCGTGGTGAACGGACAAATAAAATTTTTCAGCTTGGTCAGAAAGTTAAAGTGCAAGTAATTAAAGTAACTGACAGTGTTTATTTTATACTATTATAAGAGGCGTAGTGCGTAGTGCGTAGTGCGTAGGGCGTAATGCGTAGTGCGGAGAGCAAAATGATACACGAACATAAGCCAAAAATAAAACATTACAATCATAATCATACTCATCATCATACATATTCCCATCGGGTAAAAGAGAAGAAACGCCTGCTGTTAGTTATTTACATAACTGGCATTACTATGCTCATTGAGATTGTCGGTGGAATTATTTCTGGAAGTTTGGCATTGATTTCTGATGCAGGCCATATGTTCACTCATGCTTTTGCTCTTTTAGTAAGCTTTATAGCTATAATATTGGCAAGTAAGCCAGCAGATATGCATAAGACATTCGGTTATTATAGAATTGAGATTCTCGCAGCTCTATTTAATAGTATAATGCTATTACTCGTAACTGTCTGGATTTTTTATGAGGCATACAAGCGAGTTTTTAACCCAATGCAGATTAAAGGCACAGAGATGTTGGTAGTTTCAATAGTTGGTTTAATTGTAAATGTTGTCTCTGCAATTATACTTTTAGGAGCGAGCAAGGAAGATATAAATGTGCGGTCTGCTTTTCTACATATGGTTGGAGATACAGCTTCTTCAATAGCAGTTATTCTTGGTGCAGTGATTGTGTTGACTACCGGCTGGACATTGGTTGACCCAATTTTAAGTGCTTTGATTGCAGTAGTTATCTTAATCTGGGCATATAAATTGGCTCGTGAATCAATACAAATTTTGTTAGAAGCAGCTCCATCAAAAATAGATGTCAATGAAGTTAAACAAAATATATTGAAATTCCAGGAAGTTAAAGAAATTACTGATATTCATATATGGACAATTACATCTAATATGTATTCTCTTATGGCACATATTAGAGTCGTTGATGATTTGATTTCCAAACGGAAAACTCTTATAGATGATATAGATGAGATGCTTTATAATAAATTTGATATTATACATACAAGTATTCAATTTAGTGTATAGATACAGTAGAGCGTAATGCGTAGGGAGACACCAAGATTATCTCTCTCTGTGTTCTCTGTGTCTCTGTGGCAATGAAGAATATTGTGTAAAATGCTATATCATTCCTAAATTATTTACCGAGAGTAAATTTTATGTTAAATATTTCAGAAATATTTTATTCCATACAAGGTGAGACATCTTATACTGGCTTACCTACAATTTTTGTTCGCCTTGCTAAATGCAATTTAAGATGTAATTATTGCGATACTAAATATAGTTATCAGAGCGATATTTATAAATCAATAAATGAAATATTAGATGAAGTGAAAAGTTTTAAGCCGATTAAATTAGTGTGCATCACTGGTGGTGAGCCATTATTACAAAATGAAGTATATGCTCTATTTAACCGCCTATTACAACAGAATTATCATATTTTATTGGAAACTAATGGTTCTCTGTTAATAAATAAAGTTCCAATGCAAGTGATAAGGATAATTGATTTTAAGGCTCCTACCAGTGAAATGAGTGATAAAAATTGCTGGGAAAATATCAATTATCTTAATCCTGTGGATGAAGTAAAATTTGTCTTACAAAATAGAGCAGATTTTCTATGGGCTGTTAAACAAGTAAAACAATACAATTTAACAGATAAATGTAAGGTATTGTTTTCTCCTGTTCATAATAAGCTCACTTATAAGCAATTGGCAAATTGGATTTTGGATGTAAGAATGCAGATTCGTTTGCAACTGCAATTACATAAGTTAATATCTATTCGTTAATGTCCATACAAGAAATATGTATTATGCGTATTTTCGTTTTTATGAAGAGCTGAATTATTTTTTGCCGTTAGACAAAAGGAAAGTAAGGTTCATTCATTATTTCAAAGGGAGGGCATCTATTAAGGATATGATAGAGGCAATAGGTGTGCCACATCCAGAAGTTGATTTGATTCTTATAAATGGCAAATCAGTGGATTTTTCTTATATTGTGCAACATCAAGATGAAGTCAGTGTTTATCCTGTTTTTGAATCATTAGATATTTCTAAAGTAACAAAATTAAGAGAAAAGCCATTGCGTAATGTAAAATTCATTTTAGATGTGCATTTAGGAAAGCTAGCTGTTTATTTGAGAATATTTGGATTTGATGTACTATATCGTAATAATTTTACAGATAATGATATAGTCCACATTATTGAGAAAGATAATAGAATATTATTGACAAAAGATAGAGGATTATTGAAACGAAAAATCGTAACTCATGGCTATTGTGTAAGAGAGATAAATCCCAAAAAGCAGGCAATAGAAATTGTAAAAAGATTTGATTTGTTTAATTTGATTATCCCTTTTTCCAGATGTGTTCATTGTAATACTATTTTGGTAAAAATTGAAAAACAAGAAATTATTGATAAATTATTGCCGAGAGTTAAGAAATTTTATAATAAATTCTCTTTCTGTCCGAACTGTCAGAAGATATATTGGCAGGGTTCACATTATCAATCTATGATGAAATTTATTGAGAAAATTATAAATAGTAAACTATAATTACTATGTTATCAAAGGGAAAAACATTTTGCTGATATTGTAAAAAATAAGACTTGCCAATAAATCCATTGTGAAAAAATTGACAGAAAAGTAATCATTTTTAGAAATAGTGAAAATTTATTGTATAATTTATTGGAGAATAGAATATATGGAGATATATTTTGATAATGAAGTTATTGATGTTAAAGATAATCTTTCAGTAATTCCATTACGCGATTTAGTGATGTTTCCTGGTGTAGTTGCTCCATTGTTAATTGGTCGTATATTTTCTATAAATGCAGTTGAGCAATCCATTCTTTCGGATAAAATTGTGCTTTGTGTTACTCAAAAAGAGATGAAGATAGATAATCCAACGAAACAGGATTTGTATAAAGTTGGTGTAGTATGCAGAATATTACAGACATTAAAATTGCCAGATTCTTCTTTGCGACTTATTGTAGAAGGATTAGAAAGGGCAAAAATTGTTCAATATCAATTTAAAAAGGATATAATAAAAGCCAAAATAGACATATATAATACAGAATATTTGCAGGATACAAATGAGATACAAGCAATAATGCGTTCTCTTATTTATAATTTTAAACAATACACAGAACTTAGTGGCTCTTTTTCACAAGACATTATATCTGCTGGTAATATCAATGATAATCAGGAGGTTGTTGATTATATAGCATCTCGTCTGGATATAGCGATTAGCAAAAAACAAGAACTGTTAGAAAAGGATTTGATATCTAGAATGTTCACAATGCTAAAAATTTTAGGTAAAGAAATTGAGATATTGAAAATAAAAAAGCAGATTGATGGAGAGGTCAAACATAAGTTAAATAAATCTCAGCGTGAATATTATCTGAATCAGCAATTGAAAGTGATACATAAAGAATTAGGTATTGATGAAGGTTCAAGTGAAGAGATAAAATCTTATGAAAAGAAATTAGCCAAGACGAAATTTACAAAAGAGGCAAGAAAACAGGCAAAAGAAGAGATAAAGCGGTTACGCAATGTGCCAAAAATGTCTCAAGAATATTCGGTTATTGTTAATTATCTAAATTGGCTTTTTGATTTACCATGGGAAAATTCTGCAGAAACTGGAGAATTTGACTTAAAAAAGGCAGAAGATATTTTGGACAAAGACCATTATGGACTGAAGCAGGTGAAAGAGCGTATAATTGAATACTTGGCAGTTTTAAGAATGGTTAAGAAGATGAAGGGACAGATACTTTGTTTTGTAGGACCGCCTGGTGTTGGGAAAACTTCTCTTGGGATCTCTATATCTAAAGCATTAAATAGAAAATTTGTAAGAATGTCTCTTGGTGGAGTGCGAGATGAAGCGGAAATACGAGGCCATAGAAGGACTTATGTAGGTGCAATGCCAGGAATCATTATTCAATCAATGAAAAGAGCTGGCAAAAAAAATCCGGTTATTATGTTAGATGAAATTGATAAAATGAGTGTAGATTTCCGTGGTGACCCATCTGCCGCTTTACTGGAAGTGCTTGACCCAGAAGAGAATAATAATTTTCATGACCATTATCTTGAAGTAGGATACGATTTGTCAGAAGTATTATTTATTACCACAGCAAATGATTTATATTCTATTCCAATAACTTTGCGCGATAGAATGGAAATAATCCAATTGCCTGGGTACACAGAATTTGAAAAGTTGAAAATTGCTGAGAAATACCTCTTTCATAAGCAATTAAAATATCACGGAATTGATGGTAAATTCCAACTACAGATTAGTTCAGAAGCAATGAAAAAAATTATTGAAAATTACACAATGGAAGCAGGAGTTCGGAATTTGGAACGGAACATTGCTAAAATTATGCGTAAATCTGTAAAACAATATATTGAAGATAAAACAAAGACCAAGTTTAGAATAACAAGAAAAAATCTGAACAAGTTCCTAGGCGTGAAAAAATATACATATACACAAATAAAGAGAAAATCACAAGTTGGCATTGCTAATGGTTTAGCTTGGACTCCAATTGGAGGCGTAGTATTAAAAATAGAAGTAGTGGTTTTAGATGGAAAAGGAAATTTGTCTTTAACTGGTAGTTTAGGTGATGTAATGAAGGAGTCAGCTAATGCTGCATTGAGCTATGCACGGTCAAATTTGAAAAAATATAATATCCAGAAAGATTTCTATAAAGATAAAGATTTGCATATTCATGTTCCAGAGGGTGCAATTGCTAAAGATGGTCCCTCAGCTGGAATTACTATTGCAACTGCTATTATATCAGCACTATCCAATCGTAAAATAAATGCAGATTATACAATGACTGGTGAGATTACTTTGACTGGTGATGTACTAAAAATTGGTGGATTAGCAGAAAAATTAGTTGCTGCTAAAAGAATGAAAATCAAAAATGTTATTATCCCAAAAGAAAACAAAGAAGAATTGAAAGAAATTAATAAAGAGATTATAGAAGGATTAAATATTATTCCTGTTGAAACAATGGATGAAGTATTAGACCGAACTCTTATGTGAATTAGCAGTTGATTGGTATAAATAAAACTATACCAAATATGTTTTATTAAGGAATTGGATATTTCAAAAATATATAGCAAACCACAAAAAATTTTTAGCCAAGAAATTTCATGCAAGAACACACAAGGCGTAATGCCTAGAGCGTAATGGAACACCAAGATTTTCTCTCCGTGTCCATAAATTTCTCTCTGTGCTCTCTGTGTCTCTGTGGCAATGGAGAATATTGTGTGGAATGCTATAAACAACAAAAGATTATTTACATTAAAGGAAAGATAAAATTTTTTTAATATATACAGCAAACAATAGCAGGTAACATTACTATACATAAGGAATTATTTCTTTTTTTATAGGACACTACTTTGCTAAAATATATGCTTGTATATATTGAAACTATATGGAATGGCTGACTGTTACTATAAATAACTTGTATTAAAAACTGTTCTCTCTTATGTATAATAATGTTATCGTTACGAGGATAGAATAGCTATCTTGCTTCTACCTTCAAAGGAACGTTATTGGACATAGAGAAATAAGAAAAAATAAGGAGGTTATTATGCAAGGTAGCAGACTTTATGTTGGAAATCTCAATTATTCTGTAACTAACGAAGAATTGGATGAATTATTCTCCGATTATGGTGAAGTTGTACAGGTCAATATAATTGAAGGTAAGGGGTTTGGCTTTGTTGAAATGTCTGGCCCATCGGAAGCAGAAAGTGCAAAAGAAGCATTGGACGGTACAAATTTCAAAGGCCGTACAATGAGAGTTGACGAAGCACGTCCGCCAAGAAATAGAGATAAAAGAAGCAGTGGCGGCGGCTATAGAAGAAGATACTAAGGGATTTAATCCCGATTACATCTGATTACATCTGAATACATCTGAATACATCTGAATAGTAATATGCCAGCCATTCCTTATTTCCCAGACACTAAGAACACTAAGTTACACTAATGATTTTCTTATTCAAAACTTTATTTTAGTGCTATTTATAGGGCTATGTAAGGTTAGTTTTGATATATAGATTTTCTATATTGTATTTTTCGGTCTTGATAGAGGCACACGATTAAAATCGTGGGCTTCTGGACTCCAGACTTGTCTGGATATTGGGATTAAAAATATAATAAAAAATCCATCAAAATTTATTTTACAGTGCACTATTAAAAAATCTTATTATAATTTAATTATACATATAAAATTTTGTTATGTAGAAATTTTAGGAGAGTATACTTATGATGACAAAAATGCGTAGTATGGCAAAGCCAATCTTTTGGGTGATAATAGTTGCTTTTATTCTAGGTATGGGTTTGATGGGGATTACAGATATTTTGAAGACGAAACCAATGGTCGGAGAAATCGCTGGGCAAAAAATAAAGTATGAGGACTACTATAGAATGCTACAAAATGCTTATCAAAATTACTTACAACAGAATCCAGACAAAGATATTGATGAGCAAACAATGAAAAAATTGAATGATGAAGTGTGGAAACAATTAGTGCAAAAAATTATATATGATAAATGTATAAAGGAATATAATATCAAGGTTTCTGATAAAGAAATTGCATGGAAAATACTAAACGAACCATTAGATGTCTTAAAAAATAATGAAAATCTACAAACAGATGGTAAGTTTGATAAAGATAAATACTTACAGGCACTGCAAAATACAGACACAGGACTTATGAGCTATTTAGAGAATTATTACAGGTCTTATCTACCAATGGAAAAATTACAAAATTTAATCAAATCAACTGCTATTGTTACAGATGAGGAAGTAAAACAGGATTATATTGATAAGAACAGAAAAGGGAAAGCAGAAATAATAGTATTTGACCCAAAAACAATTAAAGATGTTAAAATTTCTGATGACGAAATTGCAGAATATTATGATAAAAATAAAGAAGCTTATAAGATAGAACCCACTGTAAAATTGAAATATATCACTATGCCTTTAGAACCGAGTTTAGAAGACCAACTCATAGCAAAAACAAAGATTGACAGTATATACAAACAGATAAATACAGAGAATTTTGCAGAGCTTGCAAAGAGATATTCTCTATGTCCATCAGCAGATAAAGGTGGAGATCTGGGTTTCTTCGGAAAAGGAAGAATGGATAAAGCATTTGAAGAACAAGCATTTTCTATGAAAAAAGGGGAGATAAGTGAACCAATTAAAAGCAGATTCGGTTGGCATATAATAATGCTAACTGATATTCGTACCAAAGATGGCGAAAAAGAAGTGAGAGCAAGCCATATATTGATAAAAGAAGAACCGAGTATCACTACAAAACAAAATCTTGAAAGAAAAGCTGAAGATTTCTATCAAAGAGTGCAACATGGAGATTTTGAAAAAATTGCCAAAGATTTAAAATACGAAATTAAAGAAACTGCTGAAATCAAAAAAACTGCAACTTATATTCCTGAGATTGGTAGAAATCCTGAACTTATAAAATTTGCTTTTGATAATAAAATTGGCACTGTTGCTGAACCTATTAAAGATAGAAGAGGAAATTATATTGTGGTTATAATTAGCGATAAGATGGGTGAACATTATGAGCCACTCTCTGATGTTACCGATGAAATAAAAAAGAAAATAGAAAATAGAAAACAAAAAGAAGAGATACGGAAAAAGGCAAATGAACTTGCTAAACAAATTACTTCTGATAAATTTCAAACTGTTGCTAATGATAATAACTTGAAACTTATAACTACTAATCTATTTGCTGTGAAAGATTATATTAAGGATGTAGGCAGAGAACAAGAGATAAATCGTGCTATTCTAAATTTAAAAAAAGTTGGTAAAATCACTCCCATTTTAGAAGGCAAACAAGCTTTTTATATAGCAAAACTTATTGAATATCATCCAGAAGATATGAAGCAGTTTGAAAAAGAAAAGAAAAATTTGAAGGATAAAATGATACTACGAAAACAAAAAGAAGTTTATGATGAATGGTACACAAAAATGAAGGAAAAATCTAAAATTGTAGATAATCGGTCTCAATTCTTTGATATATAATATATACAAACGTAACAGATATGTTAAAAAAGGCTGGATTAATTTAATACCAGCCTTTTTTTTAATTTTATATTTACTGATCTAACACCAATAGTAAAATACAGAATTAAAAATCCTGTATAATCGGTATATTTAATCTTTACCATTAGCCATAAGTATATAAAGAGTGATAGTAGAAGCCCCCAACTTTAGTTGTATACATGAATTTATTTCGCAGTATATCCACAAATAAATTTGTGGGCTTCTATTGCCGATTTTTAATAGAAGCTGACTTATGGGTAACGATTAGGATTTATCAGTGTTCTGTAATTTCATCTTCACTTGTTCACTCATTACAAAGCCTTATCTTGGTAATGTCTAAATCGGGTGTACTGCTACTTCATCCTTAAATCGTCTTTCTAATGAAAATATTACATCTTTAACTTTTGATTCTGGAATTATGCAAGAAATCGTAGAATGTGAAATAGAAAGCATATCTATATCACATTGTGCATTAGTAATTGACCGGAATACATCAGTAGCAAATGCTCTCATCTTCATTTTGCCAGAAATATAGTGAATAGATATAATCACTAAATTCTTTTTACAATCAATTTTATCAACTTTTATATCTTCTTTGAGCGACTCTAATAACTTAAATGAGATGTCTAAATTTGCTTTATCTACTGCTAATGTTAAATCACTAACATCATTTTTATAAAAAGTATGAAAAACTAACTTAACATTTATGTTATTTTTAGATAGTATATCAAATATTTTAGCACCGATTCCAGGTTTTTGTGGAATCTGATGTAAAGTAATTGTAGCAATACTCCCTTGATGAATAGTTTTATATCGTTCCATTCTTTCCTCCATAATTGAGGATATTTGTCTTTACTATTATTTTTTTACAAAAAATTGACTGCTATTGTTATCTGTCAAATAAAAAAATGGAAACCCGTGAAACCCGACTCGAGTTCAAAGAACCCGAGTCGAGTTTCTGTGAAAAAAATCCCGTAGGGATGAAATACTCGTAGCAATAATTACAGTGTCAAATCATAGCTCCGTAGGAGCGATATAAATCTTTAACCATTTTTACCTCATTAGAAATTTGGATTTTGATATTTTATTAGACTTATACAGGACTACCTAAAAAATCAAATTCTAAAAAAGAAAACGGCTAAAATTGGTTTTATTTATCAAAATTTCTGCCATTTAATTAGAGGGTAAAATGCATAATAAAATAGTTATTAAAGGTGCATCAGAGCATAATTTAAAACATATTGATGTAGTGATTCCCAGAAATAAATTCGTAGTATTCACTGGTGTAAGTGGTTCTGGGAAATCATCATTAGCATTTGATACATTATATGCAGAAGGACAAAGGCGATATATAGAATCATTATCATCTTATGCTCGTCAGTTTTTGGGACAGATGGAAAAGCCAGCTTATGATTACATAGAAGGACTTTCTCCAGCTGTATCTATTGAACAAAAATCAGCAAGTAAAAATCCACGCTCCACTGTTGGCACTGTAACAGAAATTTACGACTATCTTCGCGTCTTGTTTGCGAGAATAGGAACGCAATATTGCTATAAATGTGGGAAAAAAGTTGGCTCACAAACAGCTCAACAGATGGTTGATTATTTAATGAATTTAGAGCAAAATACAAAAATCCAAATTCTATCACCGCTTGTGCAAAATAGAAAAGGTGAATTTAAAGACATTATTGACAAAATTCGTAAGCAAGGTTTTGTTAGAGTTCGTATAAATGGTATAATTAGAGATGTAAATGAAAATATTATTTTGGACAAAAAGAGCAAACATACAATTGAAGTTGTCGTGGACAGAATTGTTATCAAATCAGATATTAGAGCTCGTCTTACTGATTCAATTGAGACCGCTCTTAAATTATCGGATGGGGTTATGTTAGTAAGTTATGTAGATAGAAATAAAAGCCAATTTTTTAGTGAACAAAATGCGTGCTATGAATGTGGCATCAGCTATCCTGAATTATCACCACAAATGTTTTCATTCAACAGCCCTATTGGAATGTGTCCTGCCTGTAATGGATTAGGTGTAAGAATGGAATTAAATCTAGATAAAATTATACATGACCATAACAAGTCCATAAATCAAGGTGCAATTAGTTTTTATGGTAAACTCAGCGAAAAACGAAATTCATGGACCTATCGTATTTTAAGTCAATTGGCAAGGAAATATAATTTTTCTTTAGACCAGCCATTTAAGGATATAAATACGAGAGCTAAAAGAATTCTGTTCTACGGCTCTGGATATGATAAATTCAGACTTACTTGGAAATCTTCAAGTGGCTCTGG
>QMNM01000004.1 GCA_003647765.1 Candidatus Cloacimonadota bacterium | reverse complement strand
CTGAACAATCATGAGTTACACCTGTAAATGTCTGAGTTGCAATTTCAAATTGATGTAATACAGAACCACCATCTTGTGAGAATAACCATAGATATGGACCACCATCTGTCCAAGGATCATAAGCATCACCATACAAACTTTGCACAGCAGGACCAATGTCTCCATAAATCTCGCTGCCATTCATATCAATTGCACCAAGTTCATCCCAGTTTCCTATCCAAAAACCGCCATTGCCACCATCAAGTTCAGGGTCATAAGCAATATGACGAACTCCAGAAATTCCAGTACAAGTTACTGGAATAGTGCCAATAAGTAGCTCATTTTCAAGATCCATAATATAAATTGTCATAGAAGCAGGACTTCCATAGAAGTAAGTTCCATCATAAGCCATATCACGAATAGCATCTACACCTGCAATCTCAAATGAATGGTCAAAAGTCCCATCCATATTATGTTCATAGAATGTTATATAACCAGCACGCCAGTCTGCTAAGTATATATGAGTTCCATTTGTTTCAATTCCAGGTTGTCCGCCAGCTTGAGCATTGAAATTGTATAGAACATCCCAAGTTGCCCTGGAATTAGAACCTTCAACTTTCTTGGATGTGGTTGAGCTATATGGTGCAATTTCGCTATTTTCTGGTGTTGGTGGTTTACCCTGTAGGTTATAGTTAACATTATATTGACTATTTTTAGTTAAATAATCAATTGAGCAACTATAAGTCAAATCACCAGGACCATCATTAGTAATGGTGAATGTATCATCTAAAGTAGCAAGAGGATTTAATGTAACATTGAAAGAATCAGGATTAACAGCAATTTGAGCCCACCATAGATCAAAGTCCACAGTAACAGTATCATCTACAATTATAACAATACCTGTTTTAGTAGAGTCAAAGTAGTCAGGATGAGTACAGGTTACATCATAAGTATCAACAACTACATCTTCAATAAGATAATATCCAGTTGCATCAGTGGTATCGGATTTACCAGCTATGGTTACAACAGCATCTTGAATTGGGGCTTTTGTAGTGTATTCTGATACAGTACCTTCTATTGCACCATAAGAAGGCCAAATTTGAGTTCCAACAAACCAGATATTGTTACCATAATGGTCTGGTGTACCACCTGTATAAGTCAACAAATCACCACTTGAAATATCCTGATGATGACGACAGGAACGATTTGCACGAGTATCTTCAAATGCATAAGTTTCACCATTTGAAGTATATGAACTATTGTCAACAACAAAATCAACTAACAAATTATCAACACCCCAGTAATTGAAAGGAGTATCAAGGACAAATTCATACCAACCAGTTGTGCCAACATCTACATTAGTAGCATGAAGAACCTGGGTCAGGTCAGTATTATCAAATTCAGTTAGGGTATTAGCACTAGTTTCCTTCATTCTGATATAGAAATTCTCAAGAATCTGACCGGGTAGTGTAGCTACATCTAATTTAACAGATGTAATATTATATCCACTTGGGAATTCACTTGCAAGATAGATTGTCTGTAATCTTGTATCCATATAGTATGTATGGAATGGATAAGTCCAGGCATAGGTTCCGTCTCCGATTTTGTTACCACTTGCTATATCAAATGTAGTGAAGTACCATAATGGACCTTCTGTTTCAAATTTAGTATATGGATTTCTTGCAAGGACTTTCCACCAGTATGTAGTGTTACCAGTTAGAGTTCCTGGGTCATAAGCATTAGTATCAACATTATCAATAACTTTAACAGATGCATCCATATTAGCAACTAATGCGGAGTCAGTGCCAAAGAACAGGTCAATTGTTTGTGTTCCAGTTCCATTAGTCCAGGATAGATCAGCCGAAACAGAGACATCTGTAGCAGCACTATCAGGAGAAGGATTATAAGGTGGTTCTGGAGGAGCAGCCATACTGCCTACCCATACATCATCAATTGCCATATCACCTGTGTAACTACCATCGCGAACACCTCTGAATCTAAAACTGATAGTTTGTCCTGCATAGGGAGTTAAATCTACACTTGCTTGTAACCAGGGATCACCTTGAGCGGCTTGTTGCTGACCAATTAATGGGGCCATAGCATCCAGAACCCAGGCACCGCCTGAATATACATCAACATGTAATTCACCCATATCTGAACCATACATATGATACCAGAATAACATTCCAGGAGCAGTCAACTTTGCACTTAAATCAAAGGGAGGACTGAATACATAAGCTTCAGATCCAGCTGAGCCAGATGATGCTTCAGTAAAGAGATATATGCCAGATGAAGTTCCGGTTGTATGGTCAACTGTAGGTCCAGTATTAGATGAAGGAGTTCCGCCATTATCTACATTCCAACGGAATAGAGAAGTTGTATTAGAAGGGTCTGTACTCCAATTGTTCGTATAACCTGTTGCATTTGAAGCAACGGTGAATGTTTCAAAGTCCTCAAGGTATGGAAATGTGGTAATTGTAGGGTCTGCCATAGTTGTGAATTGCCATACTGGACCTTCTGTTTGTGCCTTTGCACTGTTCTTTGCCAATACTTTCCAGAAGTATGTAGTAGAATAGGCTAAATCAGCAGGTGGGTCATAAGTATTGGTATCTGTATCAGCAATAACTTTTACAGAAGCATCCATATTAGCAACTAATGCAGAGTCAGTGCCAAAGAACAGATCAATCCATTCAGTTCCCAAACCATTAGTCCAGTCCAAGTTAGTTGTAATTGCAATATCAAGAGCACTATCAGCAGGAGTTGGACTATGTGGTGGGTCAGGTGGACCTGTCATCTCTTCAATAGCAATATCATCAATCAACCAACCAAATTTCTGATTACTAGTATCAGAGCTTAATCTGAATCTTATCATAACCTGAGAGAAGGTGTTGTAAGAAGTCAAGTCGAATATTTCCTGTTTCCACCAGGTATTATCAGGAATTTCATAACCAGTTCCCCAGTCAGCATAGGAATCTTCCCAGAAGCATTCGTCACCTGCATATTCAGAAGAGCCACCTAAATAAGTAGCAGCAGGAAGAACAGCCCAGGTTGCACCAGCATCTGTAGATATCTCTACATAGCATTCATCCCAGTAGCCTTCTGTTTTTGCAATATGCCAGAATTTCAGGGTAGCATTTACTTTAGCAGTCAAATCAATCATTCCAGTTAACATAAGGATATTTTCATTATTTGCTCCATAAGGATTCCAGACAGAATGTGTAGTGCTGGTGAATAGAGTATCATTTAATACCCAATCTACATTATTGCCAGCCACATTATCAAATTTATCAAAAGTAGGTTCAAAGTCATCTGTTACTGGTAATGGATAAGTATCATATTCTGTGGTGAAACTCCAAATAGGACCAGCAGTTTCCAACTTTGCAGAATTTTTTGCAATAACTTGCCAGTAGTATGTTTCACCATAACTTAATGGACCGCCAATTTGAGCATTAGTTAAAGATTCAACAGCAACACCATCATAAACAGAATTGACAGGTGGATCTACAGTATCAAAGAGGATTTCTGTGTCGTCAGTATTAGCACCATTAGTCCAGGCAAGTCCGGTATTAATGGATATTCCAGTATCTAAATCAGCAGGATTAGGTGCTGAAGGCATACCAGGAGCACCAGCAGGGGGGTCATAAAATACTGTAACATCCAATGTCATTGTAACCCAATCAGAATAAGCATCGTTGTCTTTTGAACGAATCTTTACTTCCTGACCATTAAGTGCTTGTCCATTCAAGTCTGCATAAGATTGAGCCGTTAAATTCCCAGTATCATAATACCAAGTTCCATCAATACACAGGTCCATATCATACCAGCTAGGTACATAATCTCCTATATAAGATGTAATCTGTAAATCAGTAATTGTAGTACCAGGAATAGTGCCCAAGTTGATAGACACTTCAAAATTATCAGAATCATATCCCGAACCGCTGTTGGAATATGTTTCAGATAAACCGAACGCCAGACTTGCTGTAAACAGCATAACCGTTAGTATTAAGCCAATTTTTTTCATTTTAATTTCCTCCAATGAGATTTGACACAGAATAACATAAAATTTAGAGAATAACGCTGATAAAAAAATATTTCATAATTTTAATCAGTGATTTTCTGTTAAATCAGTGTTCTTCTGTGTGCTATCTTTTTTAATTTTTTTCTCATTCTCGCAATTATTTTTTATTTTTTTATAGTTACGACATTATAAATTAAGACCTTGTAGTATTGCTGTAGTTATACAGCGGTGGTCATTTAACTTAACGACATTTATTTTTTCCTATAAGACATAAGCAATAAAGAAGTTCAGCGACTATTCACACTATGTTTTTATCTAAAAAACTTTTTTCAGAAAGGATAAATTTTTTTATGAAGGATAAATTCTTTTTATGGAAAAATGCTGTCAAGTTTTTTTAAATTTTCATAGTTACGACATTATAAATTAAGACCAGATAACAAGATAACAAGATTTCAAGATTTCAAGAGATCAAGAAAAGCGACCTGGCAGGTCGCGCTACACTATATATAGTATGCCCAACAGGAATAAAGGGTCATTTAACTTAACGACATCTACTTTTATTATTTTCACATTTTTTCTTTTACTTCCATAATAATTCTAATCCAAATTTTTTGTTTTTGTTTTTCCTGTAAATCCTGTCTATTTTTCACAACTATCACAGGTGGACAATGACAATTTGTATGCTATATGTTTAATTCTAATATCAATCATTTTAAATCCTTATCTGATACTCTCAAGTTCTGATTTATCATATAGTGTCTTTTTCAAAATATTTAGTCATTAGTCAAGAGAAAAAATACTAAAAATGGATTTATACACTCTATATAAATTATAAAAAAACTACAAAACATTTTTAAAGAGCCAAAATTTTAATTTGGAAAAGTCCTGTCAAGTAAAATTTTTTATTTATGTATAATTATGATACTGTTTATTTCAGTTATGAATAAGCCACAAGAAAAAAATAATGAGAGTTCAAAAATATTATTTATGCCTGATACAATTCAACTATGGAGAAAGTTTTAACGATGTATGGTTCGTGGCTTTCATCACACGATAAATATTCCTTATCAATTTTGCTGGTGTGATAGAAATTTCTCCAAATTCATTTTTAATTACATCAGCAACTTTTCCATGAATAAATGCGCCAATACGAGCAGAATCATAAATAGATAGTCCTTGTCCTAACAATGCTAAAATAATACCTGTCAATACATCTCCACTACCACCTGTGCTTAATCCAGGATTACCTGTAATATTGAATGTTAATCTATTTCCGTCAGTGATAATGGAAGTTGCTCCTTTTAATAATAGAACAACTTTATATTGTTTAGCAAATTGTTTGGCTGTATGTAATGGATTATCTTTTATCTCTTCAAGTGAAATGTTGTATAATCTTGAGAATTCTACTAAATGTGGTGTAAATATGTATGGTTTGCCTGTTAGTTCCTCCAAAGTATCATTATGATTTTCAAACGCATTGATTGCATCAGCATCTATTACTGCTGGTAATTGATTATTCAGTAAAAAATCTCTGATTAACTTTTGTGTATTTGGATTTCTTGATAAACCTGGACCCACAGCAACAGCATCTAAATTTTTGCAAAAATTCATAATTTTATTAAGAGCTGTATATGCAATACTGAATTCTTCTGTCTCATCAACTCCATAAGTCATAATTTCCAGAAGATTATTTTCCAAAATAGTGCCAATAGATTTAGGATGAATAACAGTTATCAGTCCAGCGCCCATTTCCAGACAAGCATTGGCAGACATAATAGCCGCACCAGTCAAACCTGGCGAACCAGCAATAATTCCTACTTTGCCATAATTACCTTTATGAGAATTCATCTTTCTTGCTGGAATTAAACTGCGAACATCTTCTAATAATTCAGCATAATTATTAACGAGCTTGGAAGGTCGTTCTACTTCTTGAACTCTTGATTTCTTGAACTCTTGTCTTCTTGAACTCTTGAACTCTTGAACTCTTTTTGGTATTCCAATATCAACAACAAATAACTTACCAGTATACTCTCTGCCTGGGAATAAGAGATGCCCATACTTTGGGAAAGCCATTGTAATAGTATAATTGCATTTTATAGCCACACTTCCTATTTTGCCTGTTTCAGCATCCACACCTGATGCAATATCTACACCTATACAAATTCTATTTAGATGATTTATAGTTTCTATCAATTGTTGACGAAATCCTTTGACAGCACCTTTTAATCCGACACCAAAAATCGCATCAATGAACACATTATAATTAACAAAAGCATCTTTCCATTTGTCTAAATCTTGCTCATTTTCAATGTAATATATAGAAATATTATGGTATTTGAGGATGCCATAATTATTTCTTGCTGATGGTGTGAACTTCTCTTCACTTCCAATTATGAAACAATCTACATTATAGTTATGGTTGAATAGCCAACGAGCAATGACCATTCCATCCCCGCCATTATTTCCTGTGCCACAAAGGACTGCAATTCTTTCTTTGTTAGTTTTAAGGATTTTTTCTTCTATTATTTCTGCTGATTTTTTCCCAGCATTTTCCATTAACACTAAACCAGAAATGCCTACTTCTTCAATTGATATTCTATCCAATTCTCTCATCTCTGCTGGTGATAAAACTATCATTTATAACCTCTACTTATGTTAAATATTGCCACAAAATCACACACAAATTACATGAAAAATTTTAGCCACAAAAAACCCCAATTAAATATGAAAAAATTTAACGGGGCAAGCACGGAGAAACACGAAGAAATTTCTACTGAAATATTCCTATTTCACAGCATCAGCATTCTCTTCTTGTCCTCTTGAACTCTTGTTATCTTGAACTCTTGTCCTCTTGAACTCTTGTCTTCTTGTCTCTTTAGGTAATAGCACTTCTATGGCTGTGCCTTGATTCTTGGTACTTTCCAAAACATAAATTTTCCCTTTATGAAATTCCTCTACAATTCTCTTTGCTAAACTCAATCCTAATCCCCAACCACGATTTTTCGTAGTTACACCTGTATCAAAAATCTTCTTATACATATTAGTTGGAATTCCTTTTCCTTCATCTCTTACTTGAATATGGACATATTTATCAGAAGTATCATCAAAAGTGATAATAGAGATATTTCCAGAAGTATTTCGCATAGCATCAATAGCATTCTTTATTAAATTTTCCAGAACCCACTTCATTAAGTCAGGATCAAACAAGTAATCATCTCGCTCTAAGTGATTGATATAATTAAGATAGATTTTACTTCCAAATTGAGGCAAGCGTGGTTTGAAATACTCAATTGTTTCCTGAATCATCTTTTCCATACTGGATTGTTTTAATTTAATAGTGGAGCCAATTTTGCCGAACCGAAAAGCGGTCCTTTTTAAATTGTCTATATCAATTGTAGCATTATCTATAATTTCCCTAATTGCTTGTGAATTAGGACAATCTTTTGTTTTTATTTTTAGAATATCCATCCAGCCCATAAGAGATGATAGGGGTGTACCAAACTGATGAGCTGTCTCTTTTGCTAATGCCACCCAGAGTGACCTTTTCTCACCCTGTTGAACATAAATTACGCCAAATATACCAACCGCAATAAATATAAGCATTACAAGGAATTCAAAATACGGTAAGAACTTTAACCTTTTCATTGTGTTTGATTCACCGTAGTAGATATAACTAATAATTTTATTGCTTTGAGGAATTGTTAGTTTAATATGGGAATACTTCCTCTCCATTATTTTTATTGTTTTCATTAACAATAACTTCTCTTCATCTGATAAGTCCTCAAATTTCTTATTTGGTACAGGCAAATTTTTCCATTGTTGAGGAATATTATTTTTATTAGTTACAATAATTGGATAATCTATTTTTTGTATTACTTCATTAAAAATTAGTTGTACTAATTTACCTTCAATATTTTCATAAGTGGAGATAGTTAGAAATTTAGCAAAGAAACGGGGAATTATTTGGCCCTCTTCCCGAGATTTTACCAATAGAGAATTATTGTAGATTATAAAGAAAATAACTATAATTAAACTACCGACAAGGAAATATAATTTTACTAATATTGAACGACGAATTTTATTCATTCCACACCTTACGCATTACGCTTTACGCTTTACGCATTACGCTCTACGCCTTCTTTTTTGCTCTCTCCCATAATATCTCTAATTCATTTAGTCCGCACTTAGAAATATCCTTATTCTCCTCGTTTAGATAATTTTCCATAAGCTTAAATCTTTGTATAAATTTTTCCACACTTTTTTGTAAAGCAAATTCTGAGTCAATATTTAATTGTCTGGCAATATTAACAATTGTAAAAAGGATATCTCCAATTTCGTATTCCATTTCTTGACTATCATTTTCCTGATATGCAGATTGAAATTCTTTAATTTCTTCTTGTAGTTTGTCAAAAATAGGTTCAGCTGCTTTCCAGTCAAATCCCACAGCAGAGGCCTTTTGTTGGACTCTTTTTGCCTTAATAAGTGCTGGTATCCCTTTCGGAATTTCGTCTAAAATGGACTTTCTATGTTTCTTCTCCTTTTTTTTAATTTTTTCCCAGTTCTGCACTACATCCTCAGCACTTTCTACTTTTTTATCAGAGAATATATGCGGATGCCTATTTATCATCTTTTTATTTATTTTGGTCAGGACATCTTTAATATTAAAATGTCCATTTTCTTCAGCCATTTTTGATTGAAATACTATATGTAGAAGCAAATCGCCCAGTTCCTCTTTTAATGCCTGATAGTCCTTTTTCTCAATTGCTTCAATAACTTCGTATGTCTCTTCTATAAGATGGGGCTTTAAGCTTTCATAGGTCTGCTGTAAATCCCAAGGACAACCTGATTCTTTGTCCCGTAATCTCTGCATTATTGCTACTAATTCATCAAATTGTTTCATCTGAAAATCTCCTAATAATTAAGGAATATCAATATTGCCACAGAAACACAGAGGGCACAGAGAAGATTATAAAGATTGAAAGATTCATAAAGATTGAAAGATTAGAAAGATTGAAAAGATTGTATGGACACGGAGAGAGGACCGTGAAACCCGACTCGAGTTCAAAGAACCCGAGTCGAGTTTCTGTGAAACAAATCCCGTAGACATGAAATAATTATAGCAATAATTACAGTGTCAAATCATAGCTCCGTAGGAGCGATATAAATGGCTTAATTTGCGAAAGTCATAATTTTAGAAAAAAGACGAGGTATAGTATTATATTTGACTATTTCTCGCCTTTTAATCTTCATCTTACGCCCTACGCTTATTTACTTTGGTGCTTTTGGAATAAAATTCTCTCTCATCAGACATTTAGTTTCTTCTCTAGCTCTTTTTATCACTTTTGATGACTTTTCAAATAATTCATCGCGGGTCATTTTAAGTCGTGCAACGCCCTGTTCAATTGCTTTCATTCCAACAGCAGCAGCTTCTCTTGGATAAACTTCCCATTCATCCATAGTTGGGATAAGATAATCTTCGTGGATGCCTTTATCTTCTGCGCATTTTGCTAATTCTTTAGCTGCTGCAATACACATTTCATCAGTAATAGTAGTAGCCATAACATCAAGCGTGCCCCGGAAAATTCCTGGAAAACCGAGAGAATTATTTACTTGATTAGGGAAATCAGAACGACCAGTTGCAACAATTTTTGCACCAGCTTCTTTTGCTTCCCATGGCCAGATTTCCGGGATTGGATTAGCACACACAAAAACAATTGTATCTTTTGCCATTCTTGATATCCATTCTTTCTTGATAGTATTAGGTCCTGGCTTGGAAAGAGCAATAAGACAATCCATTCCTTCCATTGCTTCAGGCTTACCACCTCGTTTATTCATTCCATTGGAGTTCATTGCATAGAACCATTTTTCTTTATAATTCTTTTGCAAATTTTCAGCATCTTCCCTATCTGGATGTAAAATGCCCTTTGAATCTACCATTACAATATTCTTGATGTTCACACCAGCAGATACTAACACACGAGCAATAGCAATATTTGCCGCTCCTGCTCCAATCATTGCAATTGTAATATCTTCCAATTTCTTGTTAACTAACTTTACAGCGTTAATCATTCCAGCAGTAGTAACCGCGGCTGTTCCCTGTTGATCATCATGCCAAACAGGAATATGGCATTCTTTGCGTAAAGTGTCAAGAATTCTAAAGCATTTTGGTTGAGAAATATCTTCCAGATTAAATCCGCCGAAGCTGGGCTGTAGAATTTTACAGATTTCAATAATCTTATCAGGGTCTTTGGTATCAAGGCATATAGGAAATGCATCTACACCACCAAGATATTTGAAAAGAAGTGCTTTACCTTCCATTACAGGTAGTCCTGCTTCTGGACCTATATCTCCTAATCCTAACACCCGTGTTCCATCTGATATTACAGCGACAAAATTGGACTTGTTTGTATGTTCCATAACTTTTTCAGGATGCTGTTGAATATCACGGCAAGGAGCAGCTACTCCAGGTGTATACCATATAGCAAAATCATTAAGCTCTCTAATACAGCATTTAGATACAACTTCTACTTTACCACGATAAAATGGATGTAATTTCATTGCATCTTCAGCAGGTTTGTTTGCCTTGGCAATCAATTCTTCCTTTGTTAATTTTCTTTGATCTGACATTTCAATTCTCCTTTAATTTAATTTGATTATGCGTTATGCAAACATGCTTCGCATGGCTCTTTAGCACGCTTTTCTTGATTTAGTGTATGGATTTTATCCACTCGCTTATAATACAAAATTACTATTTTGCGAAAATCCTGGTGAAAATCTGTTTGTCTGCTTTTTAAACTGAACTCAACTCTTTAATCATAAATATCTTTTCTATGTCTCACAGCATCTTTTACATTTATGCTTTTCAGTTCTCTGTATGCTCTTGTATCCCACATTATCCTATAAGCCATACTCTTTTAACACCTCTCTGTGAGATTTACCCTTTGATAAAGTTTCTATTCTCATATCAGATAGATTCTCATCTAACTTATCAAAGTAGTTTTGTAAAGCCTGCCTTATAATCCAACTTTTACTAACTTTTAGTTCCTGTGAGTATTTATCTAAAAAACTAATTAGGGTATTATCTAATCTAATAGAAACCGTATTTAACATTATAAACTCCTTGTTATAATCTTGTCCTCTTTGCATTCCCTTTCCATATTCGTCTAACCTCACCAATGCCGATCCAACAAGATTTGTAATCCTGTTTTTTCCCGAACTGATTATAAACACCATTACTATAGAGTGTTAGAATCACTCATTAGAACGATCTAAATTTAAATCATTATAATAAGCTATTTTTTGTGCCTTTGTATCTTCGTGTCTCTGTGGCTAGTTTATGGGTCTAATCGTTTTTAAGTAAATCTAAAATATCTATTTTATCACTAATATCATCTAATAAAGGAATTTTCTGCCATTCAACTTTATGTATCTTTTTTTGTTCAATATCTATCAGTAAATCTCCAAAGTATTTATTGTTATCAATCCAAACAATATAAGTAATATTAGAGTCAGGAGAGATAATTTTTCTTATACCTTGGTTCCGTGTTATCGGGTCTCCGCATAAAATTATATCTATTCCTTCAACATTCTCAGCAAGTTCAATATTAAACTTTTTATCAAATTGAGTAATCGCAATCTTAATATTAACACTATCTTTTTGTAATTTCTCTATCTGTTCCTTTGCTTCATTCTGATAATCAAAACGAAACTGGTATCTTTTATCAGTTACGGTTAAATGCGGAAAATCAGGTGATAATAATCCAAAAAATCCTAATTTTACACCATCTCTCTCTATTATCAGATTTTCTCTTATCTTATGCAGATTTTTATGATTTATATCAAACCTAAGATTAGAAACAACCACTGGAAAATCTATATTATCCAAAGCAGATAAATATTCGTCTAAACCATTACTAAACTCTTTGGTACCTGTCATTACTACATCATAACCGATTCTATTCATCGTTTGAGAGATTATTCTGCTTAATAGTGAATCTCCACAAAAATTATTTCCATTTCCCACTATTACAACATTTTGATACTCATTCTTTAACGAATCAGTCAGAACAGTTAGATAAGCCAATTTTTTATACTGGGTATTTTCTTTTCCACAAAGCAAATCATTAGTATATAGTATGTGAATCTGCTCTGCTATCAAATTAGATGATAATAAGTATAAAAATATGAATACAATAAATTTTTTCATTTTAATTTGTTTAACCACGAATTAACACGAATTTTCACAAAATATATTTGAGCTCAGATATTGCGACGGTGTAAACACCGACGCACTCTATAAATCAAATGTAATAATTACAGAGAAATTGTTATTATCTTTTTTTATCTTAATATTATGGTAAGTAACTGCTTTTATATCCATTTTCAAATCAATGGCTTTCAAGTTATGGAAAAGGCAATCAACAATAATTTCTTGTTCAGTAAATTTTTTCCATTTGAAATCAAAGAAATATCTATATTTACAAATAGAATGGAATAGCAGTTCTCCAAGAAATTCAACAAGTAAATCTTCTTTATTGTTGGCTGTAATTTGCAAAGTTATTTTGCCTGCTTTTTGCTGAATAGAAAACAAAGGCATAATGCGTAATGCGTAGGGCGTATGGCGGAAAAGATATTGTGAGCCAAACAGCAAATCTGTCAAAGCAATTGCACATTTATAGAACAAACCCTTGACTGTGTTGGATTGCACTTTTATTGCTAAATCTGCTGTGTGATTTAATATTTCATACATATAGTGAACCACAAAATATTTTTAACCACGAATTAACACGAATAATTATTTAATTCCATCAAAATTAGGTTGTTGCTGTGTAATATTTTGTTAAAACTGGACTATGGAGGAGAAGCCGTAGGACAAGACACCGAGGCTGAGGCGTTCTTTAGAACGCTTTTTTGACTTATCGTGTGAATTTATTCACTCGCACTTGTTTCCAAGTACAAATGAAATTATCCTTTCAATACGCCTAATGGTCTTGTTCTGACAATTTTTTTTGCTATACCACTTATATGTACTGCTTGTACAACATCAGAGACATTTTTATATACTTCTGGATTTTCCTCAACTAATGTGCGTTTTTGAGCTGCGAACACTATAATGCCCTGTTTATCTAATTCTGATTTTATACTGCCAAAATTATATTCTCTAATAGCTTGTTTTCTACTTTTTACTCTTCCTGCACCGTGACAACATGAGCCAAAAGTTTCATTCATTGCAAAGTCAGTTCCAATCATCAAATAAGAATGAGTGCCCATATCACCAGGAACTATTACCGGCTGACCAATCTTTTGAAATTCTGGTGCTAATTCTTCTCTCCCAGGACCAAAAGAACGCGTAGCACCTTTACGATGTAGACACAACATCTTATCCTTGCCATTTACATTATGCTTTTCAAATTTTGCAATATTATGTGATACATCATAAATCAACTTAAATCCCAATGAATTGTGAGAAATAGATAATGTCTTACATAGAGACCTTTGTGCAAGATTCATCAGCACTTGACGATTAGCCCAGGCATAGTTTGCCGCGCAACACATTGCTAAAAAATAATCCTTACCAATTTGTGTGTGTATCGGAGCACAAGCTAATTGCCTATCTGGAATAGTGAAGTCATACTCATTTTGTTTTCTCACCATTATTTTCAAATAATCATCACAAATCTGATAGCCAAATCCTCGCGAACCACTATGCACAATTACTATTACACTATTATTCCTTAATTTAAAATAATCAGCAAGTTCTTCATTATAAACTTTGTCAACTATGCCAATTTCAAGAAAATGATTGCCAGAGCCCAAAGTGCCAACTTGATTAAGTCCTCTGTCTTTTGCTCTATGACTAACTTTATCAGGATTAGCTTCTTTCATTTCGCCGTAATTTTCTGTTGCATCTAAATCTGAGTCATTTCCATAACCATTTTCAATAGCCCAACGAGCACCTTTTATCATTACTTCATCTTCTTGTTTTTGTGACAATTTTTTGATTGCACCGTGAGAGCCAACACCACTTGGCACATTTTGATAAAAGCCAAGCACTATATCTTTTATCTTATCCTTAATATCATCATAGAACAGATTTGTTCGGCAAAATCTTACTCCACAATTTATATCATAACCGACTCCACCTGGCGAGATTACTCCATTATCTACATCCATTGCAGCTACTCCACCAATTGGAAAACCATATCCATAATGAATATCCGGCATTGCAAGTGAATATTTTTGAATACCAGGCAGATAAGCAACATTGATAGATTGTTGTAAGGCATCATCACTGATTATTTGAGCAATCATCTTCTCTAAAGCATAGAACCTAACTGGAACTCTCATCTCTTTACTTCTTGGGATTTCCCATATTGCATCAGAAATTCGCTTTATCTCATATTCTTTATATCTCATAATTTACACCAATTTCGCGATATATTTCATATATCTAAATTTTCAACATATTCAGCATTCTGAATGATAAATTGTTTGCGCGGCTCAACCTTGTTGCCCATCAAAATTGTGAAGATTCTCTCTGCTTCTACAACATCTTCTAACATTATTTTTATCATTGTTCTTCTTTCAGGGTCAAGAGTAGTTTCCCACAATTGTTCTGGATTCATCTCTCCTAATCCTTTGTATCTCTGGACAGTTACTCCTTTATCACCTAATTCCTTTATGTAATTATTTTTCTCTTGTTCACTAAAAGCATATAGTATTTTTCTACCGCGCTGTACCTTAAATAGAGGTGGTTTTGCTATAAAGATATGTTCTTCTTCAATTAGAGGTCTCATATACCGATAAAAGAAAGTAAGGAGTAATGTGCTTATATGTGCACCATCTACATCAGCATCTGCCATAATAATAATACGATTATATCGTAATTTACTTATATTAAAGTCCTCACCAATTCCTGCTCCTAATGCTGAAATAATCGGCTGGATTTTGTCATTATCCAATACTTTATCAATTCTTGCCTTTTCTACATTTAACATTTTGCCCCATAAAGGCAAAATTGCCTGAAATTTTCTATCTCTTCCTTGCTTGGCTGAGCCACCAGCACTATCACCTTCCACAATGAATATCTCTGTCCTTTTCGGGTCATTAAAGGAACAATCAGCTAACTTACCGGGCAAACTGCCACTTTCTAAAATTGCTTTTCTTCTGGTTAACTCTCTTGCTTTACGCGCAGCTTCACGAGAACGAGCCGCAACTATTGACTTCTCTACAATCAATTTAGCAATGTTAGGATGCTCATCAAAAAATAACTCTAATTTCTCGCCAAATATATTATTCACATTTCTTTCAACTGCACTATTTACTAATTTGGTCTTGGTCTGTCCTTCAAACTGTGGATTTGTTAATTTTACACTAATAACAGCGGTCAATCCTTCCCGGATATCAGGTCCAGATATAGAAACATCTGTCTTTTTCGTCATATTATTTTCACGAATATATTTATTCAAAACACGAGTTAACGCGGACTTAAATCCAGTAAGATGAGTTCCACCTTCGGTAGTGTTTATGTTATTAGCAAAAGAAAATATTTCAGTTTGATATCCATCATTATATTGGAGAGCCACTTCCATTTGAAATTTATCCTTTTGACCTTCAATATAGATTGGATCTTTGAACACGACATTCTTATTATCATTAAGGAATTTAACAAAAGAAACGATTCCACCTTCATACTGAAATATATGCTCTTTTTCTGCTCTTTCATCTTTGAGAGTAATTTTTAGCCCTTTATTGAGAAATGCTAATTCCCGTAGTCGTGTAGATAGAATATCAAAATTGAACTCAAGGTCTTCAAAGATTTCTCTATCAGGTTTAAAAATTGTTAAACTTCCATTCTTTTCAGTAGTTCCAATAATGTCCACTTTTGTTACAGCTATTCCCTTTTCATAAACCTGCCTATAAATTTTATTGTCTTTAAATACCTGAACTTCCATGCGTTCTGATAGTGCATTCACTACGGATACACCAACGCCGTGTAGTCCTCCTGATACCTTATAGGTTTTATTATCAAATTTACCACCAGCATGAAGATATGTCATTACAACCTGTAAAGCAGGAATATTCTCTTCTTTATGCATATCTATTGGGATACCTCTGCCATTATCCTCTATTGATACGCATCCATCCTTTCGTATAATAATAGTAATTTCATCACAGTATCCACTAAGTGCTTCATCTATACTATTATCTACAACCTCAAATACTAAATGATGTAGCCCACGAGAACCTGTTCCACCAATATACATTGCAGGCCTTTTTCGCACTGCTTGTAATCCTTTTAATACCTTTATTGTCTCCGCATTATATTTTTCTTCTTCCATAATTACCTCTTTTTGTTGATAAGATACTGTCAAATTTTAGCCACCATTAGATAGCAAGCATTTTATCCCAGGAATTTAATCGCGAACTTGCAATCGCGAACTTGCAATCGCGAACTTATACGAACTGAACGAACTCACGCGAACCTTT
>QMNM01000003.1 GCA_003647765.1 Candidatus Cloacimonadota bacterium | reverse complement strand
TATGATACTTACACTGCTTCTGCTTATTTATATGGATATTCGTTGGATAAATGGAATGGTGTGATTGACCAATTTCATAATGTAGTTAATTTTACTCTTACTATCTCTCTGCCAGTTCCCACCATCTATGTGATGCAAAATCCGTATCAGCTTAATTACGCACAATTCGCAGTGAATATTATTGAAGGTATTGAGGAGTCTCTATGTCTAAAAGTCAATGGCGAGGAAATTGAACTAACAAAAATTGACACAAGCAGTTATATCTGTTCATATCATTTTGAAAATAGTGGAACTTGTACTCTTGAAGTATTTGCTGAAAATGAGATTGGCGATAGCACAATAATTCGCTATTTTGATGTGATAGATGGTGGTAAAGGTGGTATTGGCTCATCTTTTGATGGAAAATTCGGTGCTAAAATACAACAGGGCAGTTTGCCAAGTAATTCTTTTATTGTCCTTTTGGATTCTTCTTTAATCCTGAATAAACTTGATAATAAAAATGCCTACATAGTAGGAACAGATGGAATTATTTTGAGCAAACCAGCAGAGATTTATTTTACCAATGTAAAGCCAAATCAGTCAATCTATCGTTATGAAAATGGGAATTGGATAGAATTGGCAAGTGAATATAAAAGTGGAAAATTAACTGCTAAAAGTTCAAAATTAGGATATTTCACAACAATGCAATGCACAAATATTGTTAGAAAATCATATTTAGCAAACATCTATCCGAATCCATTTAATCCGACTACTACAATTTGCTTTAATATTGGGGAGGACAATACTTTCTGCACATTGAAAGTTTATAATATCAAAGGGCAGAAGATAAAGACATTGATAGAAGATAGATTATCATCTGGGACACATTCTATAATATGGAATGGAAAAAATGATGATTCGCAGATGTGCAGTTCAGGTGTTTATTTTGTGATAATGCAAACTAATAAGTATTTATCGGCTCGTAAGATAATTTTGCTTAAATAAAACAAAAGCGTGTGGATGAACCTACACGCTTTTTGTAACTGCAAAACTCATATTTTTATTAAAGATGCAGAAATTTTTCCATATACTTAAACTTATCTGTCAATTTTCCATGATAAAGTATCAAAGCTCTTCTTATCTCATCAGGTAGATGACATTTTTCAATTGAACTGGAAAAATCTGCCTTTGCTATGGCTGGAACAAATTTCATTAGCTGCTTGCTAAAATAAATAGATGCTTCTTTTGAAATCTCACAAGGTAAATTATCCACAGCCATAATTACAATACCATCTCCTTCTACTCCATCACTAATTTCACCTGTTGAAGAATTATACACATATATCGGATTATCTGGCTCAGTAGCTTTAACTGTCAGTTCTATTGCACCTTCAATATCACAACTTATATCACCAATTACTAATAATTTTAATTTATTATTTTTTACATAATCTTTTGTTATCAATTTAGGGTAAGGTTCATCCCAATAAATGCCATTTATTAACATTGATAGATATGGAATAAATTGCTCAAAATTGCTAATGTATTTCTCTGGATGATGATAATAATCCTGTAATTCAAATTTATCATTATCATTTTTCGGTCTAGCAATATGTTCTTCCTTAAATATAACTTTATATAATTTTTTATTGGAATAGGAAACGAGTTCCCTTGTTAATAATTCTTTTGGTGAAATTTCCTCGTAAGGTAGTAAATCAAAGATTTTTTGTGCTCCAGTAGATACATGACCATATCCAGCAAAGCCACATATAAAAGGAGTAATCTCTTTTGGTAACCCATGTCTTGCTATTTCCTGACCGATTTTTCTGATTGCCTGCTTTGCTTGTTCCAAACTTTTGTATGAATGTGCCATGTTTATTTCATCAAAATGATTAGTTATTCCAAGCCAATCAAGCTTTCTACCAAGAGCATAAAAAGAATCTATCATTCCTGCATAGCCAGCATAAGTGCCAAAAAATATCAATCTTTTCCCATGTTTATCAACCACTTTTTCGTAATCAATGAGATTATCCTTTAACTCCATCATTCTTTTAAGCATTGGAATATTATATGCCTGACCTTTTATTGTATGAGAAAAAAATATGTATGTTTTATCCTTTTCAAAAAAAGATAATGGAATCTCTTTAACTGCAAATATTGGACTACATTCTGACAAATTCTCATTTATTTCTGCTCCGATGCTGATGTATTCTTCATCAGTAAAAATTCTTATTGGTGATGGCTGAAGTATAAATTGTAAATTGTATTTATCTATCAATATTTTCATATCATTTGGAGTAAGTGGTACTCTTTTTTCCCATTTGTTCTTATTCTCTCGTCTAATTCCAATTTTCATTATTGACTCCTTTTTTATTAAGAAACCCGACTTGAGTTCATAGAACCCGAGTCGGGTTCTGTATTAAAATATCCACTATTTATCTTCAATTCGGAACACAACGCCTCCTGGGTCAGGACAGCATAATTTCTTCATTTCTTTGATATAATCTTCACCTATTAATTCATCCTCACGCTGTTTACTTGCAAGAAAAGGGATTAAACTATGCAAAGCAAACATACAGATTTCTTTATTATCAGGTATCATAATCTTGCCTTTTCCAGTAACATAAAAGCTATCACCTGGTTTTAGTTTTGCTCCACAATGATCCACAATCTCTTCTACAACTATCTTTAATTCTTTCATAATTATACTCCATATTTTACTATGTTATAAATCTCAACTAGTTCATTTAATCTATAAATTAACATGCATAATTAACACTCATAAATTATGAGTATAAAATTTTGTCAAATTTTAATATGGAATTTTGTTTAAAAAAGCATAATTTTACTTTATAAAAACAGAAATGTATAGTTTTTTGAAGAAGAGTATCTAAAAGTTGACAAAGAAATTACTCTATATAGTTTTTAGTTATCTTAATCAAAAATATAGGAGGAGTCGTAATGAAATACGATATGGACAGAATTCGTAATTTTGCATTAGTCGGAGCTAGTGGTTCTGGGAAAACTTCACTTGCAGAATTGATGTTGTACAATGCTGGTGTTGTAAATAGAATTGGTAAAGTAGAAGATGGAAATACAGTAATGGATTATGATAAAGATGAAATAGAAAAGAGAATGTCAATCAATCTCTCATTAGCAAAATTAGAATGGAATAAAACGAATTTCAATTTAATTGATACACCAGGTTATCCAGATTTCCTTGGTGATGTTATAATTGCAATCAAAGTTACCGAATCATCTATAATTGTGGTTAATGCTGTTAATGGTATAGAAGTAGATACAGAAAAGATATGGCAATTGTCCGAAGAATATAAAAATGCCAATGTTGTGGTTATAAATAAAATGGATAGAGAAAAGGCAAATTTTGATAATGTTCTTGATGATATTGAGAAGAAGTTTGATAAAATACCTCTGCCAATTATTTTGCCAATTGGAACTGGTGAAACATTTAACGGGATAGTGAATGTTATTAACAAGAAAGCATATATTAAAGGAAAAGAAGCGAGTATTCCTTCGGATATGATGGATTTAGTTGATAAAAAGCATGAAGCAGTAATTGAAGCAGCTGCTGAAAGTGATGATGCCTTGATGGAGAAATTTTTTGAACAAGGCACTCTATCAGAAAAAGAGATAATTACAGGATTGAAGAATACAATTCAGCAGGGAAATATTCTGCCTGTGATTGCATGCTCAGCAGAACTTAATATTGGCGTAAAAAATCTAATGAATGCAATCTCTGATTATTTACCATCTCCAAAAGATAAAAACATAATAGATGTAATAAAAGATGGAAAAGAGATAAAATTAGAAACTGGTGAAGATAAGCCCAAATTAGCATATATTTTCAAATCAATTTCTGAACAAAATCTTGGAGAATTAGCATTTGTTAGAGTTTATTCCGGTGAAATAAAATACGGAGACACTGTTTATGTGCCAGAGAAAAACAATAAAGAAAGAATAGGTCAAATATTTAAGGTATGTGGGAAAAAGCGTGATGATATGGAGATGATTCATACTGGAGATATTGGTGCTTTAGTAAAATTAAAAACTGCTAAGTCATTAAATACTCTAACAGATAGCAATGAATCTATAAAAATTAAGCCAGTGAATTTACCATCACCAGTATATTGGCAGACGATTAAAGCCGTAAAACAAGGTGATGAAGATAAAATCTCAAGTGCATTGTCAAAATTGATAGATGAAGATCCGACTTTACGTGCAGAATTTAATATTGCCACATCTGAACAAATACTTAGCGGATTAGGCGAGGTTCAAGTTAATTTAGTAAAAAAGCGTCTAAAAGATAGATTCAATGTTGACGCAACTCTAAAAAATCCAAAGATTCCATATAAAGAAACAATTGAAGGAAGTGCTGATGTAAGTTATCGTCATAAGAAACAAACTGGTGGTAGAGGACAGTATGGGGAGGTATATTTCCGCATTAAACCTAAGCCACAAGGACAGGGCTTTGAATTTGTAAATTCTATTGTTGGCGGAGTTATCCCATCCAAATTTATACCTGCTGTTGAAAAAGGTCTCAAAGAAACTTTGGAAAAAGGCATATTTGCTAATTATCCTATTGTTGATATTCAGGTTGAACTATATTATGGTTCGTATCACGATGTTGATTCTTCTGAAATGGCTTTTAAACTCGCAGCTTCTCATGCTTTGAAAAAGGGCTTTATGGAGGCTAAGCCTATATTATTAGAGCCAATTCATAAGCTGAATGTTACAGTGCCAACAGAGTTTATGGGTGATGTAATGAGTGATTTAAGTACTCGTAGAGGAAAAATTCTTGGAATGGAACAGAATGGAAATAGACAAGTAATTAAAGCAGAACTGCCATTATCTGAGTTATATAGCTATCACACGAGTTTGAGATCCATAAGTAAAGGTCAGGGCTCATTTACACAAGAATTTGCATATTATCAAAAACTTCCTTTTGAATTAGCTGAGAAGGTTATTCAGGAAAGTAAAAGAGACAATTAGTTAGAGAGATTAAACGCAAACTAAACGCTAACTCAACAAACTCATCACAAAAGATTTATAAAAAAGATAAAAAAGGTTCGCGTAAGTTCGTATAGTTCGTATAAGTTCGCGTCTGCAAGATTAGTTAATAGGAAGAGACATAGAAAGATTGTAAGGATTGTTGAAAAGTAACTTTGAAACCCAGTGGCTCACCGATTTTTAAAGGCATTTTTATTTTACAAATATTTATCCTAATAATATCAGAATGCTTTATTTATAATATTTAACTCAGGCATATCGGCTTAAGTTAAATTCATAGTTAACATTACCAATTTAAAATGAGGAATAAATGCCATATATTTCTATGTTTTTTGGTATAATTATCAGGATGTTTTATAATGAACATAATCCTCCTCATTTTCACGCAGAATATCAAGGACAAAGAGGTATATTTGATTTTAATGGCAATTTGATTGATGGTAAAATTCGATCAAAAACAGCCAGAAAAATTATAAAAAAATGGGCTTTAATTCATAAAAAAGAACTTGAGAGTAATTGGAACAATATAAATAATGGTGAAGAATTAATTAGAATTGCACCATTAGATTAGGAGTAAAAATGGGATATTTACCAATTGTTATCAACGCAAAATATATTAGCGATTATAAAATTGAAGTGGAATTTGATAATGGGGTAAAAAAGACGATAGATTGCAAAAATTGGCTAAAAGGAAAGATATTTAAACCGTTAAAAAATAAAGATTATTTTAGCAAATTTTTTATTGATGGTTGGACAATTGCGTGGCCAAATGGAGCTGATATTGCTCCAGAAACATTATATAAATACACAACTAACTCAACAAAGACACAAAACCACAAAGTTCTCAAATAGTTTTTATAATAGAAAAGTTAAATTTTTTCTGTGTTCTCTGTTACTCTGTGTTTGATATTTGCGGTTTCCCGTGCTATGAAATTTCAAATTGCTATCAAGAAATCTGCTAGAAAAAGAATTAACAAAGCTTGATAGAAAAAAATCGCATTAAGATAGCAAAAACAATTGATTCTTTAAGCTGGACTTCCTTTGCCTATGGATGTAAAGAATTAAAAGGAAAGTCAAAACAGATATTGCTTACGAATGGGTAGTTACAGAATAATATACCCTGTTGATAAACAAACACTAATAATTAAAATTATAAAACTCGGAAAGCGTAAAAGTATCTATCAAAATCTATGAAAATAAAAGAAATAGTAGACGAATAAATGACAGGCAAAGAAATAGACAAAGCAATTAGTGAAGTATGGGCTTTATTTAAAGAGACAGATAAATAAATAAAAGAGCTCAAGAAGCAGATAGAAGGCCTGGGAAATAAATTTGGTGGATTTACCGAAGGAATGGCTTTTTCTTCTATGAAGAGAATATTGATTGAAAAATTTGGTATGGAATTTATCAGTCCCAGAGTTCTGGTTAGAAAAAGTGGGGACTCTTATGAATTAGATGTTCTTGCTTACTCTAATAGAACTAAGAAGGAAGTTTATGTAGTAGAAACAAAAAGTCGTTTGCGAGATGATGATATTGACAAGATGATAGAAAAGTTAAGAAAATTTCCTAAATTTTTTCCTGAACATAGAGATAAAGCCCTTTTTGGAGTTATTACTGCGATAGATGATGAGACATTTACACTTAAAATACCAAAAGGATTTAAGGCAATTAACTTTACAAAGGTTTAGTACCTTTACAAAATTCCAAGCAATCTTTGGAGGTATATATGTCAGGACATAATAAATGGAGTTCTATAAAGCACAAGAAAGCAAAAGAAGATGCGAAAAAAGGGAAGGCATTTACCAAAATTATCCGTATGATTACTGTGGCTGCGCGTGATGGTGGAGGCGATCCAGAAAATAATGCTGATTTACGCACTGCTCTTGACAAAGCAAATGCTGTAAATATGCCTAAAGAAAATATTGAACGGGCAATCAAAAGAGGCATAGGAGAATTAGAAGGTGTGCGATATGAAGCATCTACTTTAGAAGGATACGGACCTAATGGAGTTGCTATTTTCGTTGAATTGCTGACAGATAACAGGAATAGAACTATTCCAGCAGTAAGACATACTTTAAATAAATTTGGTGGCACATTGGCAGAAAAGGGTTCAGTCGCATGGAATTTTGAATCAAAAGGAATGATTATGATTCTACGAAATAAATATGATGAAGATGAACTAATGATGACTGCTTTAGAATGTGGTGCAGAAGATTTCATTACCCAAGATGAATACTATATTATCTATACAGATCCAAAAGAATTTCATAAGGTCAAACAAAAATTGGAACAACAGGATATAGAAATTGAAAGTGCTGAATTAACTATGATTCCTAAAAATACTGTGAATATGAACGACAACGCTCAAACTGTTATTAAACTTATAAATGAATTAGAAGATAATGATGATATTCAACATGTGTATGCTAATTTTGAAATTGACGATGAAATTTTAGAGAGGATTTCTGATGTTTAAATTTTACAGCATCAAAAGATATAACAAGTTTAAAAAATAGAGCATATTTAATTATCCTACTCTGTATCTCTGTGGCTATTCCCTGTAAAAACTGGTAGATAAGCCATTATTAGAATATTAAGTCATAAAAATACATAAAGACATTAAACTCGCATAGCAATGACAGAAACAACATATAAAGTTGATAGAACATTCTTTACAAAGGCAAAAATAAAAGATTCTCAAAGCGATTTTGCTTATTGGCAAACCAAATCTTATGAGGAACGGCTTGCAACTTTGGAAGCTATCAGAATAGAATATAATAGTTGGAAATATGATACTCAACAAGGATTTCAAAGAGTTTATACAATTATTAAATGATAATAATGTTCGTTATCTTGTAGTAGGAGGATATGCAGTTGCTTTTCATGGTTACCCACATTATACAAAGGATATTGATTTGTGGATTTGGTTAAATAGAGAAAACGCAGAAAATCTTATTAAAGTTTTGGATGACTTTGGATTCAGTTCACTTGGACTGAAAGTGGAGGACTTTCTTACACCAGGTTATGTGATTCAATTAGGTTATCCTCCAAACCGAATTGATCTTTTAACAACAGTTACAGGACTTGATTTTGACAAATGTTATGCTTCAAGAATAGAATTGAATATTAATGGAACAAGAATAAACTTTATTGGTTTGGATGACCTTAAAAAGAACAAAGAACTCACTGGCAGATATCAGGATTTAGCTGATTTAGAACATTTAGAATAAAGATTTTATTGATGAGACCGCTCTAAAAAGATCTGAATGTATCAGGTGAACCAACAGTTTCAGTTGTGGAGAATGGAACTGATATTTGCACTACGCATTACGCATTACGCTCTACGCTCTACGCTCTACGCATTACGCTCTACGCATTACGCTCTACGCATTACGCTATGTAATGGAAGACCCGATAAAAAGTAAAAATTATGAAAACAATCAACACTGCTCAGTCGTTGCTAAAAAATGACTGTCATCCCAAAAACGAATCTGTACATTCTAACTCATCGCAAAAACAGATAATTATTGGCATTGATCCAGGCACGGCAATTACTGGATATGGTATTCTAAAAGTTAGCAAACAGCAAGCCATTCCTATTAAATACGGTGTGATACAAACAAAAAGTAATGTCCCACTGGAAAGGAGAATTGCCCGAATCTATTATGAAATGGGAAATCTATTAGATGAATTTCAACCGAATGAAGCAGCAATTGAAGCGATATTCTACGGTAGAAATATTAAAGCCGCATTTTCACTTGGACAAGCAAGAGGCGTAGAAATTCTTGCACTTACAATAAGAAATATTCCTATATTTGAATACTCTCCACGAAAAATAAAACAAGCTGTTGTAGGTAATGGTAATGCATCTAAACAGCAAGTACAATATATGGTAAAAAAATTGCTACATCTAACAAACATACCTTCAAATGACTCAGCAGATGCATTGGCAATTGCTTTAGCACACTTTCATTCAAAAAAATGGAAATAGCAAAGCTCATATAATCTTAAAACTTTCAGAATGTTAAAGGGAATTGCTTATGTATGCATATATTACGGGAAAAATTATTGAAAAAACTCCTAACTTTGTTATTATAGATAATCAGAGAATCGGATATTTAATAAATATTTCTCTTAATACTTTTGAGAACTTACCTAATAAAGGAAAAGATTATACTCTTTATATTTACCACTATGTCCGAGATAATGACATTAAATTATATGGATTCTCAAATAAAAACGAGAAAGAATTATTTGAATTGCTTATCTCCGTGTCTAAAATCGGACCGAACATAGCTCTTTCTATACTGTCAAAAATGTCTGCTAATTCCTTATCAGAAGCGATATTAAACAATGATGCGGATTTACTGTCCACCATACCAGGTATTGGAAAGAAAACTGCTCAACGGATTATTATTGACTTAAAAGAAAAGATTGATAAGTATGGTAAAGATACAGATTACGAAATTGTTGATTTAGGAATATCCAGGGAGATTATAAATGATGCAGAATCTGCTTTAATTTCATTGGGTTATCCAAAAAATAGGGCAAGAAAGGAAATTATCAACTTCCTTAGACATAATAAAGTATCCTCTTCAGAAAATTTGATAAAGGGTGTCATTAGAAAAAATTATAATCGGTAATATCCAATCTGGCTGTCCGAAAATTTTTTGGAGCATAACTCGGGTGGTTTTTACAATAACCACTTAATATACGGATTGATAAAAATTTGACTAACAATTTTATTTTTCCAAAGTTTCGTCAGTTTTTAGTAATTTAATTAGGAGCGAAAATGAATGAATATTCAGATATGCAATTGATTGATAATATCGTCTCTAAATATGAAGGAGAGCGTGGAACTCTTATACCAATTCTTCAAGAGGTTCAACAAGTTAATGGTTATTTATCAAGAGATGTAATGAAATATATTGCACAAAAAACAGGTAAATCAGCCAGCATCATTTATGGGATTGTTACTTTTTATACTCAATTTAGATTACAGCCAATTGGCAAAAATATTATCAGGATTTGCAATGGGACTGCTTGTCATGTTTCAAATGCTATTGGCATTATACATTCCATATTAGATTACTTAGGAGTTAAAGAAGGAGAAACTACAAAGGATGGAAAATTTACTGTGGAAATAGTAGCATGCCTGGGATGTTGTAGTTTAGCACCAGTAATTATGATTAACGAAAAAACTTATGGACGCTTAACTCCTGATAAGATAAAGAAAATATTGGCTGAATACTAAAAGATTGATAATAAAATGTGGAGTCGCTACGGCTAATTCACAAAAGACCGTAGATGCGTCCTATTGAATAGCGTTTTTCAGAACGCTTTTTTTTGAGCTGATGTGTGGGCTTTCGTATAAGGCGGATATGTCTTTTAGCATAATACTCACTCGCATTTGTATATCATGCATTTTTTATATAAAATGATTTCACTGAGAATGCGATATAAGGAGGAATTTTGGAAAATAAAAATATAAGAATTACTGTTGGTTTAGCAAGTTGTGGCATTGCCGCTGGTGGAAATTATGTATTTGAAAAGGCAAAGGAATATATTAAAGAACATAATATTGATGCCGAGCTTGTCCCAACTGGCTGTATAGGAATGTGTTATAAAGAGCCACTTTTGGAAATATCAGGGTCAGATATAGGCAGAATTATCTACGGTGAAGTAAAACCCGAACAAGTTGGACAAATCATTGAGTCCCATATTATCAATAAAAAGCCAATGCTAAATAATATTGTGCTTTCTGATAAATTTGGTGGAAGTGAAACTCAGATTATCAATTCACAGACAAGAATTGTTCTGCGAAATTGTGGTAGAATTAACCCGGAATCTATTGAAGAATATATTGCGATAGGTGGATATGATGCCTTAAAAAAAGTGCTTACTGATATGAAGTCCCAGCAAGTAATTGATGAGATAAAGGAATCAGGATTGCGTGGTAGAGGTGGTGCTGGATTTCCTACTGGCGTAAAATGGCAATTTGCTCATAATTCTCCTGGAAATGAAAAATATCTTATATGTAATGCTGATGAAGGTGACCCAGGTGCATTTATGGATCGTAGCGTTCTTGAAGGTGACCCACATTCGGTACTGGAAGGAATGATTATTGCAGCTTATGCTATTGGCACGACTCATGGATTTGTTTATGTGCGTGCTGAATATCCATTAGCAGTAAAAAGATTGAGAAAAGCAATAAAAAATGCTCAGGAAAAGGGATTTTTGGGAAAAGACATTCTTGGAACTGGTTTTGACTTTGAATTAAAAATAATGGAAGGAGCTGGTGCTTTTGTCTGTGGTGAAGAAACAGCACTAATGGCATCTATTGAAGGCGAAAGAGGAATGCCAAAAATTAGACCACCTTACCCAGCAATATCAGGACTTTGGGGAAAACCAACCAATATCAATAATGTAGAAACTTATGCTAATGTAGCCTGGATTATTCGCAATGGTGCAAAAGAATTCAATAAACATGGCACAGAAAAAAGTAAAGGCACAAAAGTATTTGCTTTAGCAGGGAAAGTTAAAAAGAGTGGCTTAATTGAAGTCCCAATGGGTATAACTTTACGAGAAGTAATTTTTGATATTGGAGCAGGCATAAAGGATGATAAAAAGTTCAAAGCAGTACAATTAGGCGGACCTTCAGGCGGATGCATTCCAGAAAAATTGTTGGATACACAAGTAGATTATGATTCTCTTACTGCAACTGGTGCGATTATGGGTTCTGGCGGAATGGTAGTTATGGATGAAACTGCCTGTATGGTAGAAGTGGCTAAATATTTTCTCACTTTCACTCAAAATGAGTCCTGTGGTAAATGTACATTCTGCCGCATCGGAACTAAAAGAATGTTAGAAATTCTAAATAGAATCACACAAGGAAATGGCAAAAAAGGAGATATTGAATTATTATTAGAATTGTCTGATAAAGTCAAACGAGCTTCCTTATGTGGTTTAGGACAAACAGCACCAAATCCTGTGATTACTACTATTAAATATTTTCGTGACGAATACGAAGAGCATATTGAACACATGCATTGTCCAGCAGGAGTATGTAATGCATTAATAACTTATGAAATTACTGATAATTGTAATGGATGCCATAGATGTTTCAAAGTATGTAAAGTTAATGCAATTACAGGTGAAGTTAAACAAAAACATACTATTGACCAAGAGCTTTGTATTAAATGTGGTGCTTGTTATGAAGTATGTAAATTTGATGCTATTATAAAGAAGTGAGAGGTTTAACAATGTCAGAGATAACGATAAAATTAAATGGTAAGAAAATATGTACAGAATCAGGGAAAACAATATTAGAAGTCGCTAAAAAGAACAACATTGAAATCCCAACTTTATGTAATGATAAGTACTTAAAACCTTATGGTTCTTGTTGGGTTTGTCTTGTGCAAGTAAAAGGAGCAAAAGGATTTGTTACATCTTGCGGCACAACTGTTCAAGAAGGAATGGAAATAGAAACAGATAATGATGATATTCATTGTGCAAGGAAAATGGCTTTAGAACTATTATTATCAGACCATTATGCAGATTGCGTAGCCCCTTGTAATTTAGCTTGCCCAGCTGGAATCAATGTGCAATCTTATATTGCTCTTATCAGTAATGGTGAATATAGGAAAGCAATTAGCTTGATAAAAGAGAAATTACCTTTCCCTCTTACAATTGGCAGAGTTTGTCCTGCTCCATGTGAAGAACAATGCCGTAGAAATATTGTTGATGAACCGATTGCTATTAGACAATTGAAAAGGTTTGTCGCTGATAAAGACATCCAATCTGAGTTTCATTACAAGCCAGAAATCAAGGAATGGACAGGCAAAAAAGTGGCAATTGTAGGTTCTGGACCATCAGGATTATCTGCGGCTTATTTTTTGGCTAAACAAGGACATAAATGTGTTGTGTACGAAGCATTACAAAAAAGTGGTGGAATGCTTCGTTATGGTATTCCTGAGTATCGGCTACCAAAGGATATTTTAGATAAAGAAATATCACTCATTGAAGAATTAGGTGTAGAAATTAAAAACGATGAGAAATTGGGACGGGACTTTACATTGCAATATTTATCTAAGGAATACGATGCTATTTATTTAGCAATGGGTGCTCACAAGGCAATCAGTTTAAGAATACCAGGTGAAGATTTGGATGGCTATTATCTTGGCATTGATTTTCTGCGAGAAATAGCAATGGGAAGAGATATTAAGATTGGTAAAAAGGTCGGTGTTATTGGTGGTGGTAATACTGCTATTGATTCTGCACGAACCGCGTTGCGATTAGGTGCAGAACAAGTGTATATTATTTATCGTCGTGCAGAAGAGCAAATGCCAGCAGAAAAACTAGAGATTGAATATTCAAAAAAAGAAGGCATTCATTTAGAATTACTTCGCAATCCAACTAAAATTCTTGGCACAAATGGTAAAGTTAGTGGTATTGAACTTATAAAAATGAAGCTTGGCGAACCTGATGAAAGCGGTAGAAGAAGACCTATCCCTATAGAAAATTCTGAATATACAATAGAAATAGATATGATTATTTCTGCTGTTAGCCAATCTCCTGATACAAAATTCTTAACAAAAGAAAATTATTCCATACAAGATAGATACCTGGATTTAACTAAATGGAATACAATTGTTATAGATGAAAAGACGCAAAGAACGAATATTGATAAAGTATTTGCTGGTGGAGATGTAACGCGTGGGCCTTCAACAGTAGTGGAATCTATTGCTGATGCAAGAAAAGCAGCTTTTTATATTGATAAATATCTAAAAGGCGAAGAAATTATACCCATAGATGAGAAATTCAACAGCAAAAAAGCAGAGGATATTAAGGATGTTGATGTTAAAGAATATGAACGGTTTGAGAAAGTTCCTCGTGCAAAAATGCCAGAATTATCAGTAGAAGAGAGAATCACTAATTTTAATGAGATAGAGCAGGGCTTTACAGATGAGCAGGCAATTGAAGAATGCAAACGATGCATGGAATGTGGTTGTCAGGTTAATGAGACCTGTGATTTGCGAAAGTATGCAACTAATTATAATATAGTGCTAAAAGATTTAATTGGTGAATCAAATCATTATATTATAGATGATAATCATCCTTTTATTTTACGCGATCCAAATAAATGTATAAATTGTGGTAGATGTGTACGCACCTGTATGGATATTCAAGGTGTGGGTGTGTTGGGCTTTATGTATCGTGGATTTTCTACAATCGTAGGTCCAGAATTCGGAAGTCCATTACAGGAAACCGACTGTGAATCTTGTGGCAAATGTATTACTGTATGTCCTGTTGGTGCTTTGACAGAAAAGACAATTTATCATAAACTAGCTCCATATGAGAGAGAAAAAATTCAAACGACCTGCGGTATTTGTGGAACAGGATGTCAACTTTATATGGAACCTGCTGATAAGAAAATATTACGAACCACAGCCGCAGAAGGTATTGTAAGTGATAATAATATCTGCTTCTTTGCTCATTTTGGTTATGAAGCATTACAGGAAAATGATAGATTAGTTAATCCTATGATTAGGCGAGAAGGTACATTAAAAACAGTATCATGGCAAGAAGCAGAGAAATACATTAAAGAAAATATTGAAAAATTGTCTGATAATTCTGCAATATTCACAAGTGGTAGAATGACATCAGAAGAGCTTTCCATAGTAAATAAAATTGCTGAAAGATTCTCTCCTGAAAGGAAATACTCGTTCAGCATTCCACATTCATTCCTGAATGAAAAGCTTCATTTTAATTATTCTCCAAATCCAATTTCTGACCTGGAATTAACAGACATAATATTAGTAGTTGGACAGCTAAGCCATACTCTTGGTATAAAAATATTATCTGCTAAAAGACAGGGCAAAAAATTGATAGTCATCTCACCAGAAGATAACAAATTCAAAAAATTAGCAGATGTATTTATTAAAACAGATGATTATGGTGGATTGCTCAATTATGTAGCCAAATATTTAATAATAAATCGTAAGCATAATGTATCTGCAATTACGAGAAATGTTAATAATTTTACTGAATATAACCATCAGGTTCAAAAAGGTGTTGCTAATTATAATGAGGACACTAAATACGAAGAATGCGCAAAATTGTTTGCCGAATGTAAAAAGTCAATCATTATTTATTCAGAATCACGCATTAGTAGAGATGTTCAGCAGTCCATATTTAATTTAGCATCACTCAAAGGCGATATTGGTATAGAAGGTGAAGGAATTATTTCCACTTCTGAAATAGCAAATTTAAGAGCATTGCAATCTCTGAATTTCCGACCGATTATCCAACTTCCAAATATTAATTCTGCTTTTATTATTAATGAAGACCCGCTAATTGATAATAAAATGAATGTATATAATTGGCTTAATAATTTGGAGTTTTTGATAGTTATGGATTCTTATTTAACAGAGACAGCCAGGATGGCGAATGTAGTTTTACCAAGTGCAACTTTTGCTGAATCAAAAGGTAGCTTTATTTCTGATGACGGCACTGTTCAGGAAGTAAAACAAATATTAAGGCCTATATCTGGAAAAAGTAATATTGAAGTGCTTAATATGTTTCTTAACGAAAATATTAATGAAAACTCATTACTTGTCAATTGGGAAAATGACACTCCATATTCGTATAATAAACAGAAGCGACTACATATAGAAAAGAAAGTTGACTTACAATTTATGCTTAAACACAGTGTCTCGCAGTTCAGAAATTATGATATAATTAGAAAGCGGATTATTAAATTGGAGCAGAAGTTGAAAGTGTAAATTTTTATGAAACATAGGGATTGTTAGATTTTAGCCACAAAGTGCGCGGAAGAACACTAATAAAATTAGATATTAGGGGAATTTAGCATTCCACATAATATTCTTCATCGCCACAGATAGAGAAATAATCTTAGGGTCTTCGTTGCTAAGCAATGCCAAACTTATTAAATTTTTGGTATTCCCCCAGAAGTAGTGGTGAATGATTTATTAAATAAAGCATCTCAGAATACAACTACTTATACCTGACTACACATTTTCAGACAATATACCGTGAAACCCGACTCGAGTTCAAAGAACCCGAGTCGGGTTTCTGTACACTATTAATTAATTCCATCTTTATTTTGCATTTGCTTTATCCCTATGCTCTGTATCAGTTATCTTATTGTCTGGCTCTTGTTTTTCCATGTCTTTCTGCTTAATTTCATCAGCATAGTTGAGTTGTAAGTCATAGATAATTTTATTAAGCATATCATCTTCTTCTTTGCTAAGATTGCCCTTTACTTTTGTTCGTATGGCTATCAAAGAATCAATGGAATACTGAGCTGCATCCAGATTTTTTTCAATTTTTTGTGTTGCAGGATTCATTACCTTTCCCATAAAAATCATTGCCTGCATTTGCAATGATAATATTAGCTGTTGAAACAGTATATCATATTTAGACATTTCATCCTTCATAATATAGCACCTTTATTTATGTTTGGACTTTTGTAGATATAGATTTTTTCCACACAGAGAGAGAAATAATAGAAAAGCTTAAGTTATAGATTCAAAACAAAAACCCGTTTATTCTGATAATCTAAGATTAAACGGGTTTTACAACTTGTATTGATTATTTCTGTTCTCCCAATTTATTTTTCCTATCAAAATATTCTTTAGCTTCAGCTTCGTTCCCAATTTTGTATAGGGCTGGAATCACATAATCATAGGGCTCAATATTATCAGGTTCTAATTCAATCCATTTTTTAGCATATTTTGCTAAATTTTCATAGTCCCTTATATTGACATAGCAGAAGCAAAGATATTTTATTGCTTTTAAGTTTTGTGGCTTCAAGTTTAATATTCTTCTGTAAAATTCAATTGCCTCTTGATATCCGGTGTCTGTTTTTTTCTCAAAGTAAAGTGCCGCTATATTGAAAAGAATATCAGTATTATCTGGCTCATATTCTAATGCTTTTTTGTAAAATTCAATAGCATTATCAGTTTGTTTTAAGTTACTATAAGAAATAGCGAGATTATATAAGATAGTAGAATTTTCAGGTTCAATATCAACAGCTTGTTTGTAATATTTTACAGCATTTTGATAATCCTTTTCTTTGGCATAATAATTACCGAGTTGAATGCGTGATGAAGTATCATTTGGATATTTCTCTGCAATTTTAGTATAGATTGCCATTGCATCTTTTTCTTTATTCAGTTTTACTAATGTTGCAGCTTTCATTTTCTCGGACTTTACACTATCCGGAAAGATTGTTATTGCTAAATCAAAATGCTCAAGTGCCTTATCGTAGTTTTCAGCATTATATTCAGTTATACCTTTATTATGTGATTTAGCCCAGATGGTCTTATAAAGCATATCTATTTCTTTTTTATCCCAGCCGTATTTTTCAGCTTGTTGTGCATTCTCATACGCCTTTGTATAATCATCTTTTTGTCCATAGATTTTTGCAATGAACATATAAGCTTCAGCATTATCCGGATGCAGTTCCAATTCTTTTTTGAAATTCTCCAACGCTTTATCAGGGTCTTTTTCATCTCTCAATGCTAAGTAACCAGTACGCATATATACACTTTTACATCCAATAGATATAAGCATAATAATCATCAAGATACTAACGAAAACATTTTTTGCTTTCACATTTCCTCCTACATATAACTCCTTATTGAATATAAATAATAAAATTGCAAAATAGAATTTTCCTGTCACTTATAGAGATTGCAGAGTCACTCCATTCCTCACGATGATACTATTTTTACCTAATTTTGCATAATTCATCTAAACTTGGGACTAAAATAAAAAAATCCCGAATTTCTCTGTCAAATTTTTCTTGGAGAAATTAAACGCGGACTTGCAATCGCGGACTTATACGAACTATGGCAAACTTACGCGAACCTTTTTATAAATTAAATCTTT
>QMNM01000002.1 GCA_003647765.1 Candidatus Cloacimonadota bacterium | reverse complement strand
TAATTCTGTATAAGGGGTAAAAATGGTTAAAGCGATTTATATCGCTCCTACGGAGCTATGATTTGACACTGTAATTATTGCTATAAATATTTCATGCCTACGGGATTTTTTTCACAGAAACTCGACTCGGGTTCTTTGAACTCGAGTCGGGTTTCACACTCTAAAAATAGTATAATCAATATTATGTATAAAAGGAAATTATGAACATTACAGAAATCCAACATAAAACAAAATATATTAAAGATTTTCAGGGGAAAATATTGGAAGTAATTTTACCTTATGATATATATAATAGATTATTAGAATTGCAAATTAGTATGGAAATATTCAACCAGCGTGATGTTCAACAAAGTATCCAAACTGCAAAGAAAGAAGTTAATAATGGAGAAATTTTGCGTTTCTCAAATATGAATGAAGCAATCAGATGGCTGGACAAATAGACTTTATCTTTACTAAAGAATTTAAACGCACCTACAAAAAACTTCCTGATAAAATTAAGAAAAAGCTCAAAAAACAGCTAAAATTTCTGGAATCAAATCCGAAACATCCATCGTTGAATACTCACCGTTTGAATAATGAATGGGAATTTTATGTAGATATTCATTATCGTTGTTTTTTTCTCAAACAAGAGAATAAGATTATTTTATTAACCATTGGCAAACATAGAATTGTAGATAGGTATAAGCCAATATGACCTATATTTTTCAAGGATGTACAAATGATTTAACTTTGAAATGAAATGTTTTTATCATAGATATTAGGAGATAAGAATGCAAAAAGATGAATTTATAAAAATAAAGAATCAATACGAAAAACTTATTGAAAAGATTATTTCTAAATATCCTGAGCGATATAAAGAATTTTTATCAGTTTCAGGACATAAGCTAAAGCGTGTATATACACCAGAGGATTGCACTGGAATTGATGAACAGAATGATATTGGCTTTCCAGGAATTTATCCTTTTACTCGTGGCATACAACCGACTATGTATCGTGGACGCTTATGGACAATGCGTCAATATGCTGGTTTTGGCGATGCTGAGGAATCTAATAGAAGGTATAAGTATCTATTACAACAAGGACAAACTGGATTAAGTATAGCATTTGACTTGCCTACTCAAGTAGGATATGACAGCGATAATATTATAAGCGAAGGTGAAGTTGGCAAAGTAGGTGTGGCTATTGATACACTTGCAGATATGGAAACGCTTTTTGATGGAATACCATTGGATAAGGTCTCTACTTCAATGACAATAAATGCCACAGCTTCTATTCTTCTTGCAATGTATATTGTTGTAGCAGAAAAACAAGGTGTTCCAATTGATAAAATTAAAGGCACAATTCAAAATGATATTCTTAAAGAATATATTGCTCGTGGCACTTATATCTTTCCGCCAGAACCTTCTATGCGTATTATTACAGACATTTTTGCATACTGTGCACAAAATATCCCTTTATGGAATGTTATTTCTATTTCAGGTTATCATATACGAGAAGCTGGTTCAACAGCAGTACAGGAAATAGCATTTACACTTGCAAATGGAATTGCTTATGTTAAAGCTGCACTTGATGCTGGATTAGAAATAGACAAGTTCGCTCCGCGTTTGTCGTTCTTTTTTAATGCTCATAATGATTTATTAGAAGAAGTAGCCAAGTTTCGTGCCGCTAGAAAACTTTGGGCAGTAATAATGAAGGAAAGATTCGGTGCAAAAAATCCTAAATCTATGATGCTACGATTTCATACTCAAACTGCTGGGTCTAGTCTTACTGCTCAACAGCCAGATAATAATATAATAAGAGTGACTATTCAGGCATTAGCAGCTGTATTAGGAGGGACACAATCATTACATACAAATTCTCGTGATGAAGCATTAGCTCTGCCGAGTGAAAAATCTGCAAGAATAGCATTGAGAACTCAACAAATCATTGCTTATGAAAGTGGAATTACTAATACTATTGACCCACTGGCTGGCTCATATTGTATTGAATCGTTAACCGAACAGATGGTAATAGAAGCAAAAAAATATATTGAAAAAATTGATAAACTTGGTGGAATGGTTAAAGCAATTGAAAAGGGTTATGTGCAAAAAGAGATTCAAAATAGTGCGTATCAATATCAAAAATCAGTTGAAAATAATGAACGAATTGTTGTCGGTGTTAATAAATATGCAATTGAAGAAGATGAAACACGAGAGCTGTTGAGAGTTGACCCAAAGATTGGAGAAATTCAAAAAGAGAAATTGAAGAAAATCAAGGCAAGTCGTAATAATCATAAAGTAAAACAAACTTTACAGCATATTGAAGAATCAGCAAGAAATAGGGAAAATTTAATGCCTGCAATTATTTCAGCTGTGCGTGAATATGCGACTTTGGGTGAAATATCAGATGTGCTGAGAAAAGTATTTGGCATTTATGAAGAGAATGTTATCCTATAAGAGGAGATAAAATAATGTTAGACAAAAAAGAGGTTGCACAGTTTGAAATATTTGAGGATTTAAGTTCAGAAGAGATAGACAGTATTATAGATATTTGCCAGGAAGTTAGTTTTAAGTCAAATGAAGTAATTTTGGAGGAATCAAATTTTGGTTCCTGTTTTTATATTCTTCTGAAAGGGAGAGTGAATGTAGAACTTAAGTTGAGTCAATTTCATCATTCCATAAAAAATAGTAAGCATTTATCAGTATTAAGAAAAGGCGATGTTTTTGGTGAAATATCTTTTTTAGGAGAGAAGCGTAGGTCTGCTCGTGTAATAGCGATTGATAATATAGATACAATTAAAATTGATAAACAAGCACTCTATAATTTATTTGAGAAAAATAATCATATAGGATATTTAGTTATGAAAAAGTTGGCGACTATCTTATCAAAGAGGCTGGTTGATGTTAATTTTATGTGGCGAAATAATATTTAGGATTGATAATTGTTTTATCTACGAAGGACACAAATTCAACAGAATTATCTATAAATTAACACTTTTCGCTATTGAGGAAAAAATTTTATAATTTCTTGACACAGAAAAAAGAGTTAATAGTTTTTTGAATAATTAAGCGGGAATAGCTCAGTTGGCAGAGCACCACCTTGCCAAGGTGGCTGTCGCGGGTTCAAGTCCCGTTTCCCGCTCCATTTTTAGGCGACATAGCCAAGTGGTAAGGCAGAGGCCTGCAAAGCCTTTATACCTCAGTTCGAATCTGAGTGTCGCCTCCAATGCCAGAGTGGCGGAAATGGTAGACGCAAGGGACTTAAAATCCCTCGGATGATTTCATCCGTGCCGGTTCAAGTCCGGCCTCTGGTACCACTGAATATTTATTTGACAATGAAATTAACATTATAGGCATTTATACATTATTGGGGGTGTAGTTCAGTTTGGTTAGAACGTCTGCCTGTCACGCAGAAGGTCGCGAGTTCGAGTCTCGTCACTCCCGCCATCTTTATATCCTACCATCCATTCTCAATCATTATTCTTCAATTGCTTCTACATTAGCGCGGGGAACTATTACTTCTTTACCATCTTCTAAATGTGCCTTCAATATTCTCACCTTAGTTTCACTTTGTACAACTGCAAGATCTTCAGGTAGGGCTGTAACTTTACCTATTTTTCCAAAATGTGGTTCTCTAATAATTCTTATTTGACTGCCAATTTTCAAGCCCGTTATCTTTTTCGCTTTCTGTTTCAGGTCTTCGGTTTTGAACTTTATAGGAATGATAATCTCTGGACGCATTACTCCTGCTCTTATTTGCGTTTTACCATGAATTGATGTCTTATAACCTTTAAATTTGTTAAGTAAATTAAAAGTTTCATTTGCCATATTAATAGAACCAAACCCTTCAGTTACTACTAAAGTTAGGCCTTTTTTTTCGTGCCCAGTAATAGCGACACCAATATCATATCCAAGAAACTTCCTTAAATCTTTGTCATCAAGCCCGCCTACGACTATACCTTTCACTTTTAAAGATACAGCTTTTTTGATTGCTTCATATTCTACCATTTTCCCGCCAACAATAATTTTTCCTTTACAATCAGGAGTAATATCATCAGCAGTAAGTACCTTGTCAGGAGAAGAAACAACCATTTTCAGTTCTCCAATAACTTCTCCTCCAATGCCGAAAATACCTTGCACATAAGCAGCTTTAGTTTCTATCTGCACGCCTTCTTGAGGATATACTTTGCTGACTATTCCATCAATAAAGGCCGAAATCTGTACTGGTATAGGTGGCTGTCTTAATAGCACTTGACCTGTAATATTAGAAATATTTTCTATTGTACCATCAAAAGGCGAGAGAACTTTATTTTTGAACAGTCCAAAGAATGTATTAGTCACAGCAAGAATTTCGCCATTTTTAATCTTTTCTCCTGCTTTTTTTAACATTTTATGTGGAACTTCATTTGGAGATATACTTAACTTATTTGCTATATTTATTGGAACAATATCTCCAGGCAGTTCTGTTTTAGCCACAATGTCTTCTGATTTTACAATATCTCCCTTTTTTACAATTACTTCTCCTTTAAGCGGTAAAATTCTATCCTTACGCAATATCATATTTTCCGTTATAGTCAAACCAGGAGTATATGCTTGTGCCATATTTGTACTTCCTTTCCATTGTATTTATTCATATATGAGGATATAAATCGTAAGTGTTCTTTGCTGAATAAATTAGTTACGAGTTCAATGCATCTTCAGGATAAGCATTTAGGGCTGTCATCCATTTTTTTAAGGTTGCTATTCTTCGTTTTCTTTCAGTAGGAATAATAAATGGTTGTCTGCCACGAGTATCAAGAATTATTCCTACTACACCACCGCTTAGTTCTGTTTTTATAGTATTACCTTTACCTTTACCTAAATCTAATCCTCTAGCTGGTGTTAAAGTTGCAATGGCTTTCTCGCTTACACCCAAAGGTATCAATACTAATTCACCAAATTTTATATCTTCATCAAAAATTCTGTCTTGTAATTCAATTTTTGCATGTAAAGATACTTTATCTGGTTTAATAGCACCAACAGGAGCAACACAAGTACCTAAATGTATTAAACAGTCCTTTTCAAATACCTGTGTAGCTGCTTGTTCACTAATAGTTGATAATACACCTAATTGAGGCATCATAAAAATACTATCAACTGCAAGTTTTGTAATACCTTCTGGCAGAAAAGCATCAATTAACATCATTGCAGCTTGATTACGGCGAGGTGCATGAGATAATACTCCACCACTTCCAACCAAAATATCTAATGACATCATATCTACAATTGTCTTTCCTGATGTTGATTGAGCGAATGCTTCAGAAATATCTCTTTGTGCCTGTGTGCCTTTTAATGTAACTGCAAATTGCTTGTGCTGAATAAATGCTAATCTCAGAGCTTCCTTTGCAATTGCCTGTTCCAAAATCAATTCCTTCATCAAAAATGGAATGGTTGTCGGACGAATCATTTTATTTTTTATCATATTTCGTACTTCTTGCTCAGACATATCAAACGGAACCCAACGCATAATATTGTCTAATCCTGCTGATGCTAACACATTAGAAATACTATAACTCATCCCTAAATTAGCACTGACAGTTCGGTTGAAAATGAAATTCTTTGTAAAAACGGAAAATATATCAGTGGTTGCACCACCAATATCAACACCTACAACTTGAATATTGTCCTTTCTGGCAATTGTTTGCATAATATTGCCAACTGCTCCTGGCGTTGGCATAATAGGGACATTCTCTATGGTTCCATCTTCATTTACTGCGCATGTCCAGGACATTAGTTTTTTATATCCCGGAGCTTGTGCCATTACATGTTCCATAAATAGGTCGTGGATTTTATCACGGGCAGGTCCTAAATTTTCTCTTTCTAATACTGGACGGATATTTTCAGTTACAATCAAATTTGTTTTTTCACTTAATGTGTCTTTAACAATGTCCCGAGCTTTTATATTGCCAGAAAATATAACAGGCAATTTATAAGATGAGCCAAGACGTGGCTTTGGATCAGCAGCAGAGACCAGCTCTGCCATCTCAGCAATATGTTTTGTTGTGCCACCATCAATGCCACCTGACATAAGAATCATATCAGGTCGTAGATGACGAATGCGTTCAATTTGCTCATGTGGAAGTCGTTTATCATTACTTGCCAATACATCCATCACAATCGCACCAGCACCAAGAGCTGCTCGCTCTGCACTCTCTCCTGTCATACTTTTTACAACACCTGTAACCATCATTTGTAGACCACCACCAGCACTACTTGTAGAAACATAAGCGTCAACCCCTACATCACCTTTCTGATTAATAGCAATTCCCTCATCCACAATGAGTTTTCTATTTTTATTACCCTGAATATGAACTAAATCCTCTACCTCTTCCACAGCATTAAGCACTCCCTTTGTAACATCTTCAAAAGGTGCTTCTACTGTTGTGGGTGCTTCACCTCGCACTATCAAACGATATACTCCATCAATTTTTTCTATCAATATAGCTTTGGTCGTAGTGCTTCCACAATCTGTAGCCAAAATTGACCTTAATTCCTTTGCCATATATTAACCTCCAATTGCTTATATTACATATTGAAGAATAGTTAATACTATAAAAATTTAGTACTAAAATATTTATAAAATCCAGCCATAAATACAGGATTTCAAATCCTTAAGTACTTCTCTTGAAGACCATTATGCATTTTTCTTAATCTGCAATATCCTGTGTATCAAGGATAAGTCGTGTATTGGCTGATTGAGTCATATCACAAGTTCTTAATCCCTTTTCCCAAGCAAGCGCGACAATTTTCTGAAAAATCTTTGTCTTCGTTTTTTGTGTTTATACTTATCTTTCTTCTTTTCCTCTTTTAATTTTTTGTGAAATTCCGTATCCAATTCATCTATTTTATCTAACAAATATTTAATATTTTCCTCTTTTTTAATAATAGCGGCAAATTGTTGGTATTCTACTGGATTAAAAATGATTTCAGCAAAAGGAGCAACAAAATACATCAATTGACTTATAATAAAATTTAGCGGATATATAGATTCAATAAACATCAAAGATGCTGAACCCAATCTTCTCTCTACAAAAAAATTTGCTACCCTATCCAATAATTCTACTGTCTTGTCTTCTGATACTTCTATTATCATAATTTGTTATGCATGAGCAGATGTTAAAGCATATACTCTTTTCCCACCAGCAGATAGAATCACTTTTGATATTTCATTAATAGTTGATCCAGTCGTAAAAACATCATCAATTATTAAAACATTTTTATTCTTTAATAAGCCAATATTTTTTACTATAAAAGCATTTTCAACATTTTTCTGCCGTGCTTTTATGTCAAGTTTTGTTTGGGTCTCTGTATAGCGAGTTCTTACAATTATGTTTTTTTTATAAGGCAAATGTACATTTTGAGCAACTGATTTTCCTAATATATCTGACTGGTTAAATCCTCGCTCTCGCATTTTAATTCTATGCAATGGAACTGAAATTATCAAGTTAATTTGTGGGAGAAACTTAGATTGCATAATTTTTTTTGCCATCTCTTTGCCTAAAAATTTTCCAATCTTCTTAAAACCATTATATTTGAAATTATGAATCAGATTTTGAACAATTGAATTGTAACTAAATACAGATATATAGTCAGTGAAATAGACATTGTCTTTTAAGTAAATTTTATCATTTTGATAATAGATTAATTTTGATTGGCATTCTTTACATAGTATTTCATCTTTTTTCAATCTTTTATCACAGCCAAAGCAAATTGGTGGAAATAATAAATTCAGGAAACTGTCAATAATGATTTTTTTCATTAGGATTCTCGCCATAGACAAATTCTTATGTCATCTTTGGTGGAAAGATATCCAAAATAAGAAAATATATTGATAATTTCTTATGTTTTTTATAGATTATAATTTGTTTAATTTTATCAAATTTTATGATGATTCGCAAAAGTACTTGCGATAATTGACTGAAAGATAAACTTTCCATCATCAGAACCGAGTATCATTTCCGAAGCTCGCTCTGGATGTGGCATCATTCCAAGAACATTGCCATTTTTATTGATAATTCCAGCAATGTTATTTACAGAACCATTTGGATTTGTATACTCTGTAGTATTTCCCTGTTTATCACAATATTGAAATACAATTTGATTATTTTTTTGTAATTCTTTTAACTTCTCTTCATCAATAAAATAGTTTCCCTCTTTATGAGCTATCGGGATTTTCAACACATTTTTCTCTGCAATTGTATTTGTAAATGGCGTATGCATATTTATTACTTTAATATACACATTGCGACAAATGAAACTTAATGTATTATTAAGCATTAAGCTACCTGGCAAAAGTCCCATTTCTAATAGCATTTGGAATCCATTACATATACCCAAGACCAAACCACCTCTTTGAGCAAATTTCTTTAGCTCTTGCATAATTGGCGAAAATGAAGCAATTGCACCAGGACGCAAGTAATCACCATAAGAAAAGCCACCCGGCAATATTACACAATCAGCATTCTTTAATTTATCTTGCTTATGCCAAATAAAATCTACTTTGCAATGAAATACATTTTTTAATACAAAGTATGTGTCATAATCACAATTAGAACCAGGAAAAACTATTATATTAAATCTCATATTGGTCCAAAATAAGATAACAAGAAAACAAGAGTTCAAGAGTTCAAGATAACAAGAATTCAAGAGTTCAAGATAACAAGAGGACAAGATAACAAGAATAGGATGACCTTCCAAGGTTGTTAAAACAAAAATTCAAGAGAATAAGAATTTATATATCTTTGCAATAGTATAGCATTCCATAAAAATTTGACATATTCTATCTCGGATTCCTGCTAATGAAAATTGAAAAAGTAGAACGACCTTCCAAAGTCGCTTTTACAGAAACTCGATTCGGGTTCTTTTAACTCGAGTCGGCTTTCACACGGGTTTCACACGGTTGAAAGATGCCAATATTATCAATGTCTAATATCTTTTTGTGTTTTTTCGTGTAATTTCGTGGCTAATATCAAAAGTTAACCGACTAAAATAATGAGAACAAAGTTAGAACGATATATTAGCAAGTCATTTTTTATAGTTATTCTATTTATATTGTTATTATTATCTTGCAGTAAAAATACAAATTCAGAATTAACAGTAAGGACGCTAGATAGGAAAGATATAAATATATACTATTACCCTTCGTTTAGACATTTTGCTCCAGCCATAGTATTAGTGCCATCTATTGGACAAAATCAATCAATGCTGAGCTCTTTCATTAAAATTCTTCAACAAAATGGCTTTGCTGTGATTACTTATGATTTTCGCAATCCAATTACAAGATTTGATTATCCAAGATTAAAATTTGATGTGCAGGCATCTACTGAATATTTAATGAAAAAAGAGGAAATTGATAAATATAAAATAACTATCATTGCTTATAATAATGGAATAGAACCTGCACTCCAATATGTATCTGAAAACCAAATAATAAACAGTACTGTTCTTATCTATCCAAATGATATGAACAGGTATATACTTAAAGAAATGCTTGATGATTATAAAGAACGGCACTTGCTAATCATCACAACTTCTTACGATGAAGGGTGTTACGAAACTTCAAAGTTTATATATGATACCTGCTTATCAAACGAGAAGAATAAAAAATTACTTATAACAAGAAATTACAAAAAAGATATTGAGTCCTTAGATAAACAAAGTTTGGATTTCTTGATTAACTGGTTAATAGATGAATCAATATGGAAATAAAGAGATTATACATTTTCTCTCTCATTCAACTACATTTTATTAATCAAGTTATTATTCTTTATTCTCTTCTGACTTTTTATTTTCTGGTTCATTTTTTACCTGTTCTTTTTCATCTGATTTTTCTGTATCGGTCTCTTCTGATTTAACTTTATCTTTTGTTTTGCGATGTTTTTTAATATACTTTTTGATTTCTTTTTCATCTCTTCCGAAGAAATAAGCACGTGCACTAAGAATCAGCCGACGGTTTTGAATATCTAATTCTATTACTTTAAGCTGTAATTTTTCTCCAATATTAAAGGAATCTGAAGGATCTTTTAAGCCAGGCACATTAAGATGAGATAGAGGGGCAAATCCTTCAATACCGTTAGGCAATCTTATAAGTAGCCCTTTATTAATAACTTTTACTACTTCACCTTCTACTTCGGTATTTATAGGAATATCATTTTCAGCCTTCTGCCAGGGATCTTCTTCTAATTGTTTGATTCCCATTGATATTCTACGAAGCACTTTATCAATATTTAAGACAACTGCTGTAACTTCATCACCGATTTTCAAGATTTCATTAGGATGATAAATTCGCCTTGTCCATGAAATATCAGAGATGTGAATCAGTCCGTCAATTCCAGGCTCTATTTCAATAAATGCTCCAAAAGGAGTAATATTCTTTATTTTTCCAGTAATCTTTGAACCAACAGGATGACGCAGATGAACTGTTAACCATGGATCTGGCTCAATCTGTTTCATTCCTAATGATATATGATGTCTTTCTTTATCTACGGAAAGGACTATTGCTTCCACATTATCACCAACTTTTAATAAATGTTTTGGATGAGTAATATGTTTTGTCCAGGACATTTCTGATATATGCACTAATCCTTCCACTCCTCTTTCCAACTCTACAAAAGCACCATAATTCGTTAGATTAGTTACTTTGCCTTTTACCTTTGAACCCTCTGGATATTTGATTTCAATATTTTTCCATGGATGAGGAACTAACTGTTTAAGTCCCAATGATACTCTTTTTTCCTCTTTGTCAAAATCCAGTATTTTTACCTTTAATTTATCGCCAATATTAAGCATTTCAGAAGGATGCTCAATTCTGCCCCAGGACATATCAGTAATATGTAGCAGTCCGTCAACTCCGCCTAAATCAATAAAAACACCATAATTAGTGATATTTTTTACTTCACCTATCAATTCTTGCCCTTCTTCTAATTTAGAGAATAGCTCTGTCCGCTTTTGCCTCATATCCTCTTCTAATACTTCTCTATGCGAGATAATTATATTTCGTTTTTGCTTATCTATACTGATAATTTTGAACTCATATTCTCTATCAATCAATTGGTCTAAATTAGGTATTTTCTTAGTAGAGACATGTGAACCTGGTAAAAAAGCATCCAATCCCAAAATGTCCACAATCATTCCACCCTTTACTCTTCTTTTCAGAACGCCTTTAACTTTTTCGCCATTTTTATAAATTTGCTCTATCTTATCAAAACTGCGATAGAAATCTGCCTTCTTTTTTGATAGAAGTGGCTTTCCTTCACTATCTTCAATTTGCTCAATATAAACCCATATTTTGTTCCCAATTTTGAGATCATCAGAATCCTCAAATTCAGATAATGGAATAGATCCCTCTGATTTAAAGCCAATATCTATCATCACTTCCTTATCTGTAATTTTTAGAATAGTTCCATTTATAATATCCCCAACATGCATGTGAGTAAAGGTCTCTTCATACATTTGAATTTGTTCTTCTCGATTAAGAAGATGATAATATTTCTTATCGGACTTTACATCAGGTACTATATCTTTCAAACTACTAGCATTTTCGGAAAAATTATGTTCACTCTCTTTTTCTTTAACCTCATTTTTTTCTTTTTCTATATTAACTACCTTAGAAGGTTGTTCTACTTGTTCCTTGTTGTCAAGCGCGGCTACTATCTCATTTTGTCTCTGTTTTTGCGTATTTTCGTGGCTTACTTCAACATTCACCTGTTCACTTATTATCCTCTCTTGATTTTCGTTATGTTCGTTTTGTTTCATAAGCTTTTCTGCGACTTTTTTTTCTTTTACTTCTTGATTTTCATTCATTATTACTTTCCTCCTTTATTGGAGAGAACTCTTTTTTCAACATTCACCCTTATAGAAGATGCCTTCTAAAAGGACTAAATATTATTCTATCTTGATATTGCTGATTACTCATATTATAAGCAAACCACAAAAATTTTTCAGCCACAAAATTTCAAGTAAAAACACAAAAATATATCATACAAAGAATAATATATAGTTATGAATAATTCTCTGTATCTTTGTGCATTTGTGGTGAAGTAATATTGTGTTGAATGCTATATCAAGATAGAGCTTTGTTATCGTTCTCCGTATTATCTATATTCTTTATTTTTTGATAAACTTGATTTATAATCCATTGTGGAGTAGATGCACCAGCAGAAAGTCCTACTTTTTCTACATCTACAAACCACTCTTTTTGTATCTCTTTTGCTGTTTCTATATGATATGTGCGCGTTCCTAATTTACGACAAATGTCAGCCAAATTTGTAGTATTAGCACTATTTTTACCACCTATAATTATCATTACATCAGAATCTTGAGCTAATGATTTCGTTGCCTTCTGCCGAATAGAAGTAGCTCCGCAAATAGTATTGATAATATGCAATTCTTCACATAATGGGACCAGACGATAGATTATTTTCTGAAATCTCTCAATCGGCTGTGTAGTTTGAGCAATTACACCTAACTTTTTATTATTAGCTAAATTAATCTTTTCATATTCATCTTGGATAACTATTGCATTATTATCAACATGTCCGATAATTCCTTTAACTTCTGGATGTTCTTTTTCACCAATAATAATTAACTGGTATCCCTTATTAGTAAATTCCTTTGCATAGTTCTGGACTTTTTTTACCATTGGACAGGTAGCATCTACAATTTTTGCTCTTTTTCTCTTCAAATTATTATATTCTTCAATAGTAATTCCGTGAGAACGGATTATAACAGTCATATCTTTTGTAATTTGGTCTATATCATCTACAAAGTCAATTCCACTCTCTTTCAATTTGCTTACCATTTGTGGATTATGAATAATTGGACCAAGTGTTACTACTTTACCAGTATGATTCTGCCCTGTTTTTATTGCGATATTAATTGCCCTTTTCACGCCAAAACAAAAGCCCGAATTCTCAGCAAGTTCAATCTGCATAATTAAGTTTTGCTCGCTTCCCTAATCTTGTTCAAGTTCCCAATATTTAGTATCAATATCATCAAATACAGCATCTCTTTGTTCCAAATCCGTTAAAAGATTAAACTCGGATTGAGATATTGAGCCAGTGCTTATGTAATTATCCAATACATTTACCAATTCTTTGAATTTATCATGATGCTCAGCAATTCTGATTTCTGCATAATCTCTTGCACTTTGTGTAGTAATTAGAAATTGCCAGTCAGAACTTTCTTCTAATAACAACTCACGTGCAATTTGTTTAAGGATACGCTGTAAAGTAGCATCTTTGTTTTGTCCATATTTATCAATTAGTTCTGCGAATTTTTGTTCATCTTCGTAAATATGTTGCCAAGTCCATTTTGTATCTTCATTAAGCCAGACCCAATGGAATCCTGCTTTACCCCAGGAACCTTCTGGAATAGAAACAATGGTCTCTGGCAATGTCTGGTCAATCATTTCACTGCCAGTTGCTAACATCATTTCTGGGTCTTCATTCATCCATCTTAATACATAATATATCCATCGTGGACCTTCAAACCACCAATGTCCCAATAATTCAGTATCATAAGGAGCAACTAATACAGGAAATGGATTGTCATTATTTTGTTCTTTGCTTAAAATGTCCTTTACCAATTGCTTAAAATGTCCAGCATTCTCTCTTAATCTATCATCTACATTATCAATATTATATTCTTCTTTACTACCTAAATCCGCTTTACTGCTTGTTATTTTCCAATATCGTAATCCGCCTGGAAAATGCTTTTTGTGAAATTCCAAATAGTTTCCATCTCCTGGATAGCCATGCTCTCCACTCCATACTTGTAAGCTTGTTTTTGGATCACGCGTCAATATAGCAACAGGACACTTATTCGGATTCTGTCCGACAAGATATATTTTGTAAGGCGACTTCGTAATATCCTCTTTTGCTGGTTTATATGCAGTGGAGAATTGCTCCCACATTTTGCGTAATGTTTTAAACCTATCAATGTACACACCTATTGGTTCACCACCTTTAAGCATTGCAGTGTCAATTATAAAATACTTTATACCATTATCGCTAAGGAATTCTTCTATTCCAATTCTGTTGAATGGAATGCTGTATTTTTTTATAGGGCTTTTCCAGTTATATCCTGGACGATATGCACATTCAGGTAGCCAAAAACCATTTGGCTGTCTATCAAAATGCTTTTTGTATGTGTCTACGCCTAACTGAATTTGTGCTTTAACAGAATTATCAGTTCCAAGAAGTGGTAAATATCCATGTGTAGCCGCACAAGTAATAATTTCTATAGCACCATTATCTTGCAACTTTTTGAATGCACCAATAATATCCTCATTATACTTATTTTCAAAATGCCTTAAATTACGAGTATAAAAATCTATCCAGTTTTGTGCCTGATTTGTCAACAATGTTTTACCTTCTTTTTTGAATTGCTCTTTATCATTTAATCCAGCATTTATCTTCAATTTCAGATAATTTTTGAATTCCTCCTTAAATAAAGGATTACTTAGCTGCTCAGCCAAAATAGGAGTAATTCCAATAGTTACTTTTGGTGTAAAACCCTCTTGTACCAATTGATAGAATACATCCAATAATGGTAGATATGTTTCAGCAGCAGCTTCATTCAGCCAATCCATTCCGTGAGGCCACTTGCCATGCTCTATTACATAAGGTAAATGTGAATGTAATACAAAAGTAAACATCCCTCTTATTTTTTCATTAGTTATATTTGAAGTCACTTAATTATCTCCTTAAAAAATTTCTTTGCCTGTTCATAATGAGTTCCCTGCCAATATACTTTCCCACATATTATACAATGATAAAATGCATTATGAGTTTTATAGATATATGGTGGAACTATATTTTTTATTGTATGTTTATCAATACTTTTTGTTAGAGTATTACATATTACACATCTGGTAAATAGAGCTTGGTCTGTCAAATTTAATTCGGAATGCAATTCGCGCATCTGCAACTTTAATTTATCTTGATGAACAAATATAATTGGCACTTTTGTATATATTTTATGAAAATATCTACTTTTAGTAATGATAATTCTTTTGTCTTTACGAGCAATTTTTAATAATTTAGCATTAGTTATATGATGATGATAAAATGTATCATATCCTAAAATTCTCAGCCATTTAGCAAGAGTGCCTAACATCTTATCAACTGCAAAGCAATAATTGGTATTATATTTGATTTTAGTCATAAAATTCTCTTGGGTCAGTAATTTCACCTGTTAAAGCAGATGCGGCAACAGTAGCAGGTGAAGCGAGATAAATAAATGCTAACTTATTGCCCATTCTACCTTTGAAATTTCTATTAGCAGTAGATATGGTTACTTCTCCATCTGCCATTACGCCTTGATGTGCACCTAAACAAGGTCCACATCCAGGTGGCAAAATCACAGCACCACTTTGTACTAAATCTGATAAAATACCTTCACTAATAGCTTGCTGATATATTTGTGCAGAAGCAGGCAATATTAGCAATCTTACATCTTTATGCACTTTTTTACCTTTGAGAATTTTAGCAGATATGCGCAAATCTTCAATCCGTCCATTTGTGCAAGTGCCAATCAATCCCTGATTAATTTTGATACCTTTTGCAGTTGATACTGGTTTAACATTATCAACAGAATGCGGCAAAGCGATTTGCGGTTCAACTTCGGATAAATCAAAAGTAAATTCCTTTTCATATTCAGCATCTTGATCAGCCCATACTGGCTCATATTCAATAACTCCCCTTTTTGACAACCATTCTTTTGTTTGCTCATCAACAGGAAAAACACCATTTTTACCACCCATTTCCACAACCATATTACTAATAGTCATTCTATCAGAAATAGAAAATTTAGTAATGGCATCACCGTGAAATTCTACTGAACGATAATTTGCACCATCTGCTCTTAATTTTCCAATTATATGCAATATTAGGTCTTTTGCATAAACACCTTGATTAAATTTTCCTGTAAGATTTATTTTAAAACTATGCGGTGTTTTGAGCCAGACCTGTCCAGTAATCCATATAGCGGCTGCTTCTGTTCTATCAATCCCAGTTGAAAATACATTTAATGCTCCATAAGTGCAAGTATGACTATCACTGCCTACAATAATACTACCAGGCTTGGCTAAACCCATTTCTGGTAATCTCTGATGACATATTCCCTGCCCAACTTCGGAAAAGTGAATAATTCCCTGTTCTTTAACAAAGCCCCTTATTTGTTTATGATTCTCTGCTGAAGAAGAATTTGCAGCTGGAGTTATATGATCCAACACAATCACCAATCGTTCAGGATATTTCACTTTGATGGATTTCTTAACCTGGTCTAATTTTTTCATAATAGCCGCAGTATTGTCATGAGTAAGAACATAATCTGGTTCAACAAATATAATCTCTCCAACTTGTACTGGTCTGCCAATTGTCTTTGAAAATACTTTTTGAACAAATGTCTCTCCCATTATGCCTCCAATTTTTTAATAGTAAGACACAAAATTACACAATGCGTAATGCGTAATGCGTAATGCGTAGTGCGTAATGCGTAGTGCGTAATGCGTAAAAAACACAAAAAGATATTATGGTATTTGGTCTGGTTGGCTACGCATCACTTCAAAAGCAAACATTTCCTTGTGTCTATTACCTTATCATCTACTTTTAGACGATAGAAATAGATACCCGAATTAACTGCTTTATTTTTATAATGATTACCATCCCAAATTACATTATGATAACCAGATTTCTGCCTTTCATCTAACAATGTCTTTACAAATTCACCTTTGATATTATATATCTTCAAACAGACATTTGCAGATTTGGTAAGCGAATATTTAATACAGGTTTTCGGATTAAATGGATTAGGATAGTTCTGATACAATTTAATTCCAGTGGCTAAAACTGTTTCATTGTCATCAATTCCTACATAATTATCAGGTGGGTCAGTAGTAAATTTAATAGCAAGCTCATTATCCAAAGGAGTTGCACTTGCTGAATAGATATTAGCATAAGTATAAAGCAATCCATCAGATTGGTCTAAATTCTCTATTCCAACAGTAGCATAATTACTTGTCGCATCAGGATTATTTATTGTATGATAATTAAATTGAATCTCACCATTGCCATCTTGAGTTTGATATATTGCTGGGTCATATAAGACAATCTCAAACTTTTCCAAAAAGATTCCGCTATGGTCAAAACAATCATTCCATTCTATGATAAAACGGCTGTTCTCCGTATCATAATAATAGCAAATTCTCATATCTGCATAACTAGAGTCAGCAGGATTATATTCTCCTTGTAAATCGTCCCAATATGGAGCAGCCATTGCATAAGCTCCTAATGCAGATGGGATACTCCAATTACGGAAATTTGTCATCCAGGTAGGCATAAACGAAATCCAGCCATTTGAACAGATTGTAATAGTGTCGTGTGCTACTCCGTAATATGTAAAATCAAAAGGCAATTCAATTGTATGTGAGACATCATCGCGCATTAAAATTACTGTTCCATCGCCTCCCTGGTTTGGGTCAATTTCATACCATTGATAAGTTGGACATTCAGAATATTCTGTATCATTGCTATCATAAGCAAAATAGCCATAACCATCAGGCCCAGTCGGTGCTGTGCTGTCAACTTCACCAATTTCTAAAGAGAAACTAACAGATGACACTAAACCATTTCCATCAGTAAGATCAATTCTGAATCCAGCATTCCGTCCTACAAAACAGTCCTCATAAGCCATTACAGTGAAATTTGCCTGTCCAATATCAGAACTAACAATATTGCCAAAATCACCTGTTGAATCTATAATATTTACAGCATCTGTTAAAGCAGTTAAAATTCCTGTTAAATTTACAGCATCTGAACTTCCAATATTTTCAATAGAAACAGTAATCTCTTTCTGTTCGCCAGGGTCTAATATACCATTTGCATCATCTACAATAACAGTATCAATTTCAAAAGCCAAACCTGTAACAATTATTTCAAATTTACTAATATTTCCAGTTGAAATATTCAGTGTGAATTCCAATACCTCATTATCAGGGCAGTTGGACATAAGCTCAAATTGATAATTAGCAGTTGCTGTTGCAGTTGGATTGATAGTCCCAAAATCCGCAGAATTAGTCGTAATATTAACAAATTGATTATTTGTAGATAATTCAGCAGAAACTGAGTTGACAGATTGTGTGCCGTGATTTTGTAAAGTAATTTCCAATGTGATATTATCGCCTGGATTTACAATGCCATCTCCTAATATATTATAATTAGAAAGTCCAACATCAGTTGGTTCTGATACTATATTTATTGTGTCAATAAATGGGATATAATTACCTTTTGTAATCACCACTTCCATGTCGCCTTCTGTTTGTGGAGTGATATAAAGAATTGCCTGTCCACTCTCAATTATTTCATTAACATGAAATTCGTCATCTTTCCTTGCTGTAACAATGCCGCCATCCATATTAGGCAAATTAAATTCCAAATAGTTTGTGCCTATGCTGATTTCATCTGGCAAATCACAATTTATCTCCTCAGGAATTTTTGTCCACATTGACAGTGAAGGGTCACCTAAAATATTATATACATGGAAATAAAATTCTACCTTATCACCAGATTCTCTATTAAGAGGGAAATTATTGTATAGTTCTAATTTTCCTCTTAAAACTGCACTGCCAAAGCCGAGTATATTTTCATCTAATAATCCATAATAAAATCCTGAGGAGATTGAATTATTATATTTTGTGCTTGTATGTAGGTCAGATGGTCCAATAAATATTACTCCTCCTTTTGGACCCATAGGTGTTCCGAGTCTTAGCCATGCTTCACCAAAACAAGGATCCACACTATTAGCAAAATCGCCTGTATTACACACGAAGGATGTAATTACAGGTAAATACGAGTCATTAGTTAATGCTTGTACATCAGGTATTTGGAATTCTGGCCAATGCCAGCCATTAGCATCTCCCCAACCACGATAATTAACAAATCCAAGATGATTATTTATAAACGCTGTAATTTCAGTAGTTCCAGATGCAGTTGGTGGATAAAATACTGTATCTACTTGAGTGTAGCCGAAATTAAGCAATTTCTCTCGTAACCAGCGAGATGTTTTAATTGGTGTAGTTGGTGTTGGAGGTGAAGTACTATAATTTCCAGCTACAACAAGGGCTCGTGTAAGCCACTCAGGATCATCAAGGCAAGGTCTTTTCTCATAATCCAAAATTTTATTAAGAACTGTCGGGAACTCTATCAGATTATCAATGGAAATTCTGCCAACTAATATTTCAGGAAAATAATCATTTCCTGCCAAAAGAGTATAAGGATGGTCTGTTACATCATGTTCAGTACTAATATACCAAGATGGAATTTCATAATTATCATCAACATCTCCAATCAATAAAAGATAATCCGGTGGAATTTCCCAAGTATCATAAGCATTTTGAATATAATTCTTTATCTGTGTGGTTGTATTTCCTATTGTCTCAATGTCAGCAGTAACAATGGAAATTCCTTTTGCAGATTTCCAATCTATAAAATCTTGTAAGTACTCTGCTATTGCTGGATTAGGATTGTTTAATAAATCTTGATGAGAAATAATCAACATTTTAGATTTTCTAATTGGCAAATCATACAGATATGAAGTATCAAAATTGTCTATAAATGATTTGTAAATTGGTAAGAATGCCTGAGAAACGCCATTTGGTAAATCCGTCTTGTCTATTGGAATAATCTCAAAATCAATATTATCCAATATAGCTATTTCTTCATCATTTTCTATTTTCGTCCTAATTCTAATCTGATATGCTTTTAACTCTCTCATTACATAATGATTTACTATCTCTACCCAGTTTTCGGAGGACAAGAGTTCAAGAGGACAAGAGTTCGAGAGGACAAGAGGACAATTAGATTTATTTGTGCTATGTAAGAATTTCCCTTGTTTTGAGTAAATTGAGATATTAAAATTATCAATAAGAATTTTCGCAGTATCAGAATATAGAGCAATCATTTTGTAAATATCATTATGTTCTTCTCTTTGCTGATATTTTTCACTTTCATAATGAACAATGATTTTATTACCGAGATTTTCAAATTGGATATTGCTGTGTGCAACTAATTGGAATGCTGTTAATATAAATAGTCCAATCAATGCTATACATATTTTCTTCATAATTTACTCCTCCTATAAATGTTTCATCCCTACGGGATTTTGTGGCAATTTAGAATGTTGTTCCGAATTGGAAATGAGATTGCCATTTACCTTTTTCTCCACGGTCAAAGCCATAAGCCATATCAAATCCAATAAGTCCCAATGGTGTAGTAACACGAATTCCTATTCCAGCACCTTTTTTTAATTCCCAGAGGTTTACATCAGATACATATTTGTAGGCGTTTCCAGCATCAAAGAATAATAATCCAATCACCTGGTCACCGGAAATAGGCACGGCAAATTCAGCAGAAAATATTGTCTCTGTATTCCCTCCATCTCTTGGACCAAGAGAGCGGTCTGGATAACCACGAACTCCATCAATACCTGTACCACCTGGGTAAAATTTTTCATCTAATGGAGCTACATCACTCGCACCAAAAGCAGTTATATAACCTAATCTCCATTTACATCTTAATGCTACTTTCCAAAACATTTTCAAGAACCATTTTGTCTCAAAAATCTCCTTAAAATAATTGAAGTCACCTAAAAATGGCCCACCTGCTATCTCAGTGTATAAAGAAAATACCGAACCCATAGTTGGCTGAAATATGTTATCCTGACTATCCCTTACAAGTGTTATTGAACTGCTACTATAAACCTGTTTTCCTTTATCAACCAAATTTTTCAGATCAGGACTATCTTCGTTTTCATTGTATTTTTCAATAAACTTATATTGTTTTTGTAATAATGAGTAGCTAAAAGTTGCTCTGGAATAATCAAGCCATGGTATGGACAATCCTACTCTAATAGAACCACCATCACGATAAATCTTATAATTAGATTCTGACCAGCTACGACGAGTATGATATAAATTAAATCCAAATAAAGTTGAAGTGTCCCATAAGTATGGATTTGTAAAACCAATCTGAAAATCCTGTTTTTTTTTGCTAAACTCCCATTGAAAATCACCACGCCAAGCATTACCTAATATATTATTATGAGAAAAACTTATTGTGCCAATAATTTTATCCACAGAATTATAAGCAACACCACCATTTACAGAGCCGCTCTGTTTATCATTTACATTAAGAATAAGGTCAATATCACCTTTGTCATTGATTTGTCTGTAATCAAGATATATCTCAGGCGTGAACAGTCCAAGATTATAAATATTTCTCTGACTTCTTAAAACGAGTGATTGTCTAAAATAATCACCTGGCTTAATTGCTAATTGTCGCCTAATTACCTTCTCTTTTGTTTTCTTGTTTCCTTTAATAAAAATTTTCCTTATTTTAGCACGCGTATTCTCATAAATCTGTAATTCTATATCAATTCTATCATCACTTTTTATCAATTTCCTGTCAATACTGGAATAAATATAACCCTCTTCATAGTACATTGAATTAATCTGATTCAATTTCTCATTGAACGCCTTCTGATTAAAAAAACTATTTTCCTTGAATTTTATATTTCTTAATATTTCCTCATCTGTGAACCTTGTATTACCATCTACAGAAATATTACCAATTTTATATCGCTTACCTTCGGATATATTTATTGTAATATCTATACTTTTAACATCCTTATAACTAATATTATAGTCAATAACTTTTGCATCAATAAAGCCCTTATTTTTGTATAAATCACTAATCTTTTTCAAGTCCTCCTCAAACTCCTCATTATTAAATTTTCCTGAATGTAAAAAACCCTTTTGTCTCGTGTTCATTACTTTTCTTAATTGCTTATCTGTTAGTTTCTCATTGCCATAAAAACTTAGTGTGTTAACAGATACTTTTTCTCCCTCGTAAATATTGATAACTAAAATTATATGATTTTTAGACAACTGCTCATGCGAAAAACTCACATCTGCAAGATGATAACCTTTTTTATAATATTCATCTAAAATTTTACGACGAACATTAAAAGCCATATAATCAGACCAATAATCTCCTTTTGATACATTTACAATTTCTCTTATTTTTTCTCTGCTTATCTTCTTATTGCCAGAGATAATTACTTCATCTATAATTGGATTTTCTACTACTTTGATAATTAGTTTAATGCCATCTTGTTCTGATACTTTTTCTATCGTAATATCTTTGAATAAATGCAAATTGTAGATATTGTGTATTATTTTTCCAGATTCTTTCTCATCATAAATATCACCCAATCTAATTCCAGATGCTGATTTTATCAATTCTTCTGACACATTGATTGTGCCTTGAATCTCAATATCTGTTATCAATTGATATTCCTGACAAAAAATTGAACTATATACCAAAATAATGATACTAATCACTATGTATTTAAGTATGCGTAAATTAAACATTCAACTCTCCCGTGAATTTAATTCGCCACTGGAAAATACCAGTGAAACTTTTTTATTTTTTTATAATTTCTTATCAGAGTCATTCAGCAGATTTGGTCAACGTTATTCACTATGCTATTTCTTTTTATTTAATTGGCTAAATCATTTTTTCCAAAAAACACATTTCAATCTTTTTTAGTAAAGTTTTTTGTTCTTTTTATCAAAATAGTAAAACAGTGTTTGATATCTTTTTTCGTATAATTTTGTGGCTAAAGAAATTATGAAATAAAGAAGTCCCATAAAGAAATATTGACAATCTTGTTAATGCATTTTTTAAATTTCTCTAATTATAATAAGGGAAAAAATATGCCTAATTGGAGAGCTCATAATAAAATAAATTTTGTAATGTACTTTATATGTCTGGCTATAATCTTAATTTTTTTCCATCGTCTTGAAAAAATAATAAGTCCAGCACTTAACATTTTATTGCTGATTTTTACTGCTAGTTATATATTTTCAAATTATTTTCTATCTCCTGATTTGGATCTAAAAAAAAATGAATGCAAAAAAAACTGGGGAATTTTTGGATTTATTTGGGTGCCGTATACTTCTGTATTTAAACATAGAGGCATTTCTCATTCTATTATTTTTGGTCCATTAACAAGGATTATATACTTACTTTTGATTATACTATTGCCATTGATTGTTCTAAAAAAGATAGGTATTCTAAATATAGATATCAGCATAAATCTTGATAGTTTCGGATGGAAGGTACTGATAACAGTCATTATCGGTATATATTTACCTTGTTTATTCCATACACTTGCTGATAGAATTTTTCACGGATAGAACAGTGTCTGATATCTTTTTGTTTTTTTACCTGAAATTTTGTGGCAAAAAAATTTAGTTTAACTATATTTTATAAAGTTCATTTTCATCAATTGCTCCTCTTCTTAAAACATAAATTTTATCTTTTTTGATTTGAACCACAGTAGATGCTATATTTTGGAAATGATGAATATTATCAATAGCAATGCCACCGACTTTGCCTGAAAATCGTCTTACAATTTCATATACTGAATTGATAGGGATCTCGCCAGATTTATTTAAACTGGTGCTTATTATCGGAATGTCTATATAATCAATAATTTTTCTGGTAATCTCATTTCCTACCATTCTTACGGCAACAGTACTATTATAACTATATTTATTATTCAAATTAGGATTGGCCTTAAATATAATTGTAAGGGACCCTGGCCAGAATTTTTGCATTAGCGCATATTCCAAATTTGATTTAACAAATGCTAATCTGCTTAATTGTGAATAATTGCTAATTAGGATGATAAATCTGTGTGGCTTTTGCCTTTTCTTTAATTTAATAATATTATCAATTCCTTTTTGGTTGGAAATTATACTCCCAAATCCATAAAGATTTTCTGTGGGATGAATCAAGACCTTATTTTGTAATAAAATATCAGCACACTCTCTTATCTCTTTTGAAGTATAATCTTTATTAAATTTTATTAGTTTGGTATTCATTTTTAGCCACTAAATCATACAAAGAAATAGAAACTCAATTCTGGTTCTTTGAACTCGAGTCAGCTTTCACAATTATGAAAAAATTATTGTTATTTCTAATTATCCTGCTTATTTATCAATTTACTTTTGCACAAGTAAAAGTTAAAGAAGATAGTTTATCTTATAATTCATTAAAAAAATTGGGTAATTTGTATTTTTCACAAAAGAACTATTCTAAAGCAAAATTGTATTATTCAAAATTATTTCCCAAATTGACCAATCAAGAAGAGAAAGAAAAAATCTATTTGCAAATTGAACAATGTAATTATTGTTTAGGAAACTATGAAAGTCCAACACAGGTCTATTTTAATTTTATCCAGAAGTTCCCAAATAGTGCAAAAGTGCCTGAATTTCGGTATAAGATTGCTTTATTCTTTGAGCAACTTAAACAGTATGATAGGGCTATTACAGAATACAGGATATTGATAAATAAATATTCCTTACAGGACTCCGAAGTTCACTCTCAACAACTAACTTTGGACAGTTTATATTATAAAATTGCAATACTTTATAATAAACAGAAAAATTATAACAAAAGTATTAGCATTTTAGACACACTAATTAAGAATTTTCCTGATAGCCAACTTATTGACGATGCATATCAATGTAAGGTAGATAATTATCTTGCAGATTTAGATTATCGCCTCGCTATCAATTTATTAGTAAATTTGATTGAGCAAGATACAACTGAAACAAGTATAAAGTTATACCAACAATTAGCTGATATTTATGAAAAAATTAGTGTTTTTGAAGAGATGATAAATATTTATCAAATATTAAGGCAATATCCTAAAGTTGAAGATAAGATAATATACTACAATAAAAAGATTTTTGATGGCTATTTAAAACTTCAAGATTATATTGAGGGCATTAGATTTTGTAATGATGTAATCAATGAAAATAATGGTGAGCAAATTGTTTCCGCTTTATATTACAAGGGTAGAATGTATCAACAGTTAAATGATTTTGATTCTGCGGAATTCACTTTTCTTTTTATTATCAATGAATTTCATAATTATAAAGAATGGTGCACTAATGCGTTGCATTCCTTATCAAATTTGTATATAGATAATAATGAAAATGAGAAAGCATTTGAGATTATTCGGCAATTATCAGAACAGGACCATGATAAATAGCAATAGAATTTGTGATAATTATTTGCGAATACTTCTATTTTTTGTGCCTGAACATATAAAAGAGTACTGTTTCAATTTAATCCATTTTCCTTCATCAATACCGATTAAATTCCCACATTGACATCTTATCTCATTTCCATTATGAATGCTGTAATCCTTAATTATTCTATCATTCCAGCAATGCCATAGTTTGCCTTTACCTATCTTTAAATATCTAAAAATCTTCCTTCTGCACTTAGCACATTTTATCGTTAGCATATTTTAAGTAAAAGTAAGCAATTTGCGGCTATCTATTTAAACTTTTCAGTTCCGGAAAAATCACGGTATAAACTGAAATTATATAGTATATCATTATCATCTTTCGTCAGATTGTTTGTGATAATTCTTGTAATTAAGTTCCCTATTCCTGGTCCCAACATAAATCCTTGTCCACACATTCCAACAGCATTGATAAATCCTTTCACCTCTTTCAGTTCGCCTACAATAGGAAATCCATCAGGAGACATTGGATACTGTCCACGCCAAGTACGCCGAACTTTGATATTCTTCAATCTAGGGAATAATTCTATCATCCTTTTTGCTACTTGTGGCAGAAAAACAGAAGTTGAACGACTATCAGTTCCATAAAATGGTGGTTCTGGTGTAATGCAAAAAACAATCTGCCCACGCTTACTCTGATAAAAGTAGTAATTCTTTGAGCCTGTCGCAGGACGCATATCCACTACCATCGGCTTAAAAAATGGTTTTACTCTCTCTGTTATTGCGGCTTCATGACTATCTGGCTTTACTGGTATATCAATGCCAATCATTAGTCCAATATCCTTTGCATTATTACCACCTGCATTTACAATATAATCACAGAAATATTTTCCCTTATCAGTGCTTACGCTTTTAACCTTGTTATGCTCAATACCAATACTTATTACCTGTTCATCAAATTTATACTCACATCCGAAGTCTATACTTTTGAAATAGAAAGCATTTATTGCCTTAAAAGGCGAAGCACTGCCATCTTCTGGAGAATAAGTAGAACCTCGTAAGCCATCTGGATTGATACCTGGCACAAGTTTCTGATATTCCTCTGCACTTATCCATTTTATGTTTAATCCAAAAGATTGCTGGATTTCCAATAAGTCCTTCAGCATTTTCTCATCTTGCTCATTATAAGCTGGAAAGGAATATCCATTTGACATCCAGTCAATGTCATCTCCATATTTATCTTGCCAAGTGGAGAAAAACTCAATACTACGCAAGGATGTCAGAATTTTTCCTTTATCAGAATGAGTTGCTCTAATGCCACCAATTGCTTTTTTGTTCTGTCCCTGACCGGGTGAACTGTTTTTATCAATAACTAATACTCTTAATTTTTTTTGACTTAATAATAAAGCAGTAGGCACTCCAACAGAACCAGCACCTATAACAATTACATCATAATTATTACTCATCTGTTCTCCTATGGATTAATCCGACACGGAAAAACACTGCCAAAGCAACCACAGAGACACAGAAAACACGGAGTAATTTTAATTTTTTATCAGTGTTCTTCAGTTGTGGAATAAATGTAATCCGATGTATGCATAACCGTTTCAAGGGTTTTAAAACCATTAAAATGGTTATATATGAGTTATTTGTTTACGATACCCACGATTAAAATCGTGGGCTTCCATACCTTTTCAAAATATCATAATTTATCAGAATTAAAGTAACACTGCAGTAGTTCATCATTAGAAATTTGGATTTTGATATTTTATTAGACATTTGTAATTAGTTATTTTTAATTCCTTACCAGTGTTCTTTTGCGTGTTATTACTCTATATTCTCATTTACAAATCTTCCCAAAGGGACTTCCATAAGTAAAGGTCTTTTGGTATTATAAGTTATTTTATCTAACGGAATGCCCTCTTCTTGATACAATCGCAAAATCAAAGGTTCGCAGGTTTTACTTCCACAAGCACCCATTCCTGCATAAGTAAGTTCTTTTAATTGATTCATATCAGTAATGCCTTTTTTTATCCATTTTCTAATCTCTCCTGCTGTAACCCTTTCGCATCGGCAGATAATAACATC
>QMNM01000001.1 GCA_003647765.1 Candidatus Cloacimonadota bacterium | reverse complement strand
TTCAAAACAGGCTTGGAAGGAATCGGAGTATAATCAGGTATAAGTTCAGGATGAAAAGAATCTTCAGGTAAGGATTCAGTGTTATCATCCAGCCACTTCAATATATCTTCTTCTCTTTTCTCTACTTCAGAAAGAATCTCCTCAACTTCATCTACCCTTTCCCTAATCTCCGCAGATTCCTGCTTTGCCTTCTTCCCTATCTCCTTAAAAACAGCAACCTTCTTTAATTCCTTCAAATCTATATCTTCAGGTCTGATTACCTTCCCGCTTATATCCTCCAGCGGACGCTCTTTCAATACATCCTTATCAGCTATAATTACAGGCTCACCTTCATCAATAAAAGACTGAATCTTCTTCCTAACATCTTCAACAGATTTTAATCCCTGTGCCCTTAATTGACGAACAATAACAACCCTGCCATTCTTTAACTTTACAGCTCTCTCTCCATATAATTTCCAGCCTTTAAACCCTCTCTTTATAAAGAAAGGCAACTCTCCATAAACCTCATGCCTTACTTTCATCTGACTCTTGGTCTTTCCATATTCAAAAGAAATTTTAGAAACAGGTTTCGCTTTCTTTACTTCTTCAGCAGAAGGGATAAGTTCCTTCTTCTTCTGTTCTTTCTTTTCCTTCTTTTCTTCAGTAGGAATAAGCTCTTGCTTGGTTTCCTTCTTCTGTTCCTTCTTTTCAGCAGGGATAAGTTCTTTCTTGGTCTCTTTCTCTTTCGCTTCTGATTTCTTCTCTAAACTTTTCTCCAACTCTTTATGAGCCTCTGTATCCCTAAAAACAAATACTTGGTCGGGATAAGTATTCTCCCCAACTCTCTGATAAAGAATTACTCCATCATAACCTTTCTTTCTTAAAGTATCCGCTATCTCACTTTCTAATTTCGCAAACCTTTTTTCTGCATTCTTTCCTTTTAATCCTCTCTTTGGAGGCTCTTTCCCTGTAACTTCCTTATAGAGAGCTAAAGGAATCTCTCCTTCACTCTTTATATCTTCAGGAATCTCAAACAAATAAGGATTACGCAAAGTAACAGAAGTCCTCCATATCTCTTTTCCACCAACACCAGCAACTCCACCTTTTGTTATAGGAGAAGTTGCATACGGAGGAATCTGCCCTTTATATTTTTCAACAACAAACCAAGTCCCTTTCCTATCAGGATGAGAAAGTGCTTCTCCTGCCCTTACAACCCTTAACTCATGTCCTTTAGAAGTAAGACGATAATTATCTACTCCTTCAAATAAAGGTTTGGTTTTTTCTGGTTTCTTTTCTTCTTTTACTAAATCAGGAAATTCCTTCAAAACTTCTTCAGGAACGGGTTTACCTTCCTTTAAAGCCTGCTCTACATGCCATCTCCTAATTACATCAATCAAATCAGGTTCAGATTGTAAAATATACTTGTTTATCTCAAAAGTGCCCTTCGTCTTTTTATCTATACGCTTATATGTAGGAACAACTTTCTCCCCATACTTCTTGTGATAAATTCTGTATTTATCAATTCGCTTTTTAGGAAAGAATTTGTTTGCTTCTTCTGGAGTTAAATCTTTCTCCAATAAACTTTCCCATTCTTTCTTCGTCAATTGCCAGGGTTCTTTTTCCTTCGCTTCTTCTTTTTCAGGAACAGAAACTTCCTTCTTCTTCTCTATAACTTTTACCTTTCCATTAGGGAGAACGCTTACCTGTTCAGGAGCAAGATTTTCTTTTATTAACCTCCTCCCTTCTTCAGGAAGGAGTTTCTTAATCTGATTGTCAGTAAATCCTCTATCCTTCAAAATCTTTATTTCTTCATCAGTCAACTTTTCTTCTTCTGGTTGAGTGAAAACGTTTTCAATTTTTTCTTCTGTTTTGACTTCTTCCTTTGGCTTTTCTTCCTTTGGTTTCGGCTTTTCTTCTTTAACTTCTGGCTTGGTTTCTTTAGGAATAAGCTCTTTCTTTTTCTTTTCTTCAGCCTGCTTAATCAGAGAATCTAAATGCTTTACTAAAATATTCTTTACAGATTTAGGCAACCTTTCAGATTTACTTATATCTTCCCTAACTTCCTTTATATCTTCAACAGCAGGAACTTTCTTCTGACTTATATCTCTCAATACAGAAGCATGTTTCCTTGCCCTTTCTTTCTGTTTTCCTTCTAACCTATCCGCAATCCTATCATATATAGAAGCTACTCCCGCAGATACCTGCTCTGGCTTCTGTGGTAAAGCAGTTAGTAATTCATAAGGAGATGTTGCTGGAGCTGGTTGTGGTTGTGGAGGAACTTCAGGAGCAGGTTGCTCTATTGCCTTTGCTTTCTTTTCTACCCTTCGTGCTAATCTGTGAACCCCCGCTCCCAATCCAGCAGTAAGAGCAGTCTGCCCTAATGTGGTAATAGTTGTGTCCACTAAATCCTGTAAAAATTCACTCCAAGTCTTATGCTTACCTAAAGCTAGCTGATCAGATATGTTTTCAACAATAGTATTTAAATTCTCTCCCACTAACTCACCACCAAATAACTCAACAACTCCCTTAATGATAGATTTCTTCATTGTCTTTGTAAGACTGTGGAAGGGAATCATCTCTGTCAGAGCTTCAGATAAACCAGTAGGAACAGCTGTCTTTATTGCCTTCTCATAAGGATACCCTTCCGCTCTTGCCTGTAAGAACTTTTCACCACCAGAAGTAATACCAAACATAGGAAGAAGCGGAACTCTGGTAAACCTTGAAAGGAGAAATTGAGTAATACTATTTATCGTTGAATCTATAATCCCATAAGCATAAGCCTTCGCTTTATTCTTACCCACTTTGGGAGCTAATAAGTTAGACAACTCATTCGCCCACTTCTGAATTTTACTTGTATCAAAACCTAACCGCTCTCCCAGAGCAGATATTGCTCCAGTAGCACCTATTACAGGAGTAGCTAATCCTCTGGCTACCGCTTTACCAAGAACAGGAAGCCAGCCTTCTTCTTGCTGTGTCTGAATAGGAACAGAAGGAGCTTGCGGAACTTGCATCGTCGGAACTGAAACAGGTAAAGCTGTCTGCCCTTGACTCTGAACCTTTAATAAATCTTTCTCTTTAGGTAAATTGAGCTGTCCTGTTAAAGGAAGCCCTAACATCCTGCGAGTAAGAAATTCTACATATTGATCATCTATTGTTGGTAAAACCTGTTTCTTTTCTGCCATAACTCACTCCTACATAGTAGGAATTGGTAAAGCACTTCTCTGTAAATTCAAAAGACTAAATAAGAAATTGGATAATGCCTGTGTTTGCTCTGGAGATAAAGTCAACCTTGATAATGCCTGTGCTACCTTGATTGGTATCTCCTGTTGTTGCTGTATCGCTTTATCAATCAATGCTCTCTTTTCCTGCTCTGCCTTTGCTTGAGCTTTTGCAGCTTCAATTAATGCTCTCTGTTGCCATTCATAAACAGAAGGTAATGCCTGTAATAAAGCTGTCTGTGGGGCAGTCTCTAATTGCATAGCTTGAACTAATAAATTAGGAGCAACAGCAGAAGGAGTAATCGTCTGCCTTGTAGCAGAAACTAATCTAGAATACGCTGGCAATAAAGCCTGTAATGCTCTCCTTGCATACTTCGCTCTTAACAGAGAATCCCAACTTGTATCTCTGGGAATAGCCATACTGGCTAAAGTCGTAATCCTATCTTCTAACGCAGAAACAATATTGGGATTCCAGTAAGCCAGCCCACTTGTTGATACTAAAGGAATAGCACTGGCTAAATTCTTTAATGCCCGACTCTGCCTTTTTTGAGTCTTCCCTAATGCCGAAACAATATCCTGATATTGTTGTAGGAAACTCTGTGGGAGATTTAAAGCCTGTGTAAAATAATCAGGAGTCCCTGCCCCAGATACCATTCCCTTTACCATATTCTTTACAGCTTCATATTGCTCCTGTGTAATAACAGGAGTCTGCGGGATCGCAGATACAGGTTGTTGTGGTTTCTCTTTCTTCCCAGACATAAACCAGTATAAACCAAAAGTAGGTAATGCCCACTTCGCAACCTTCCCTAATCCTCTCCCAAACTTACCACCAAGCCCACCCATCATCCCAACCATATATGGCTCTATCTCTTTCAAAAACTGCCTATTCTCTCTCCTAAATTGTTCTCTCCAATCAAAAGTAGCCATATTAAGCCTCCACTACAAACTCATACATACCATTAACTACTGCATCTATTGCACTATTTAGCCCATTAGACATCTCTGCCAATGGACTAAATGCCATCAGGGCTAATCTCTCTGTAAAATCATTAATCATTCCTTGTGCTGTTCTTAAATAGGAAGCATACTTGAGTGCCCTCCGCACAAAAGTATCATACGCTTGCGATAATAAATTAATCTTTACCGCATTAGCCCTGACTTTTGCCCTATAATCTACCATTATATCTTCAAGCCATTTATTAAATTCCTTCCCATACCTGATTACATCAGTAGATAAAACTTGAGATTGAAGCCTTTGAATATTCTCCAGAACCCTGCCCTTCTCCTGTGTTATCTGCTGATACATTCTCTCTAATCCCATCTCCGCATCTGCCTTTGTAAGTATCTCCTGTATCTTCTCCTTTCTTAAAGAATACATATTTCTCACTTTCCTTGCAATAGCTTCAAATAAATCCTGTTTGGATTGATTGATCCTAAACATACCCTCCATTAGAGAAACTTTGCTAGCTTCAAAATCCACACGAGAACTATAAGTCCTAGCTAAAGACTGATATTGATTTACAAAATCTTCTAATAGAGAAACTTGATTATTATATGCCTGCCACAAAGCATTGTTCTTTCTCAAAATTGAATCTATATACTCCAGAACTGCCCGACTTCTTTTGAGAATAACAGAATAATAATCAGAATAAGTTTCCTTATATAGAGAAACATATCGTCCCACAACCACAATATAAACATCCCGCAAAGCAGTTAATAAATTCTCCTTCTCATACAAAATATACGCATTTAAATAAACCCGATTGAGATAAAGCAAAACATAAGACTGAAAAAGCTCTTGTAGAGAAACTAAAGTGTTTACAAATAATTCTTCCTGCCTGTTTAATTCTTCCTTCGCTTTCATTATCAGCTCATAAAGCCTGTCCTGCCTATCTTTATCTTTGAAAACGTTTTCACTGAAAACCAACTCATCTGCCCGACCACTAACAAGATTGTCTATTTGCTGGTCTAACTTGCTCAATTTCTCCTTTAAAAATGCAGGAGCATTGGCAGTATAAACATCATAAACAGGCTCAATATATTGGTCATATTTATCACTAATGATAGAATCAATCCTTTGCCTAGCCAGCTCCGAACGCTCAAGAAAATCCTTACTCTCTAAAATAGAAATAACCTGCTCATAAAAACCTATTACCCTTTCTACATCCGACCTTCTCTTTTCAATAAGCTGTTTCAACCATATCCCATATTGTAAATCCTGATTCAATAGAGAATCTATCTGCTCAAAAAACTTTTTAGACTCAATAACTAAATCATCCTGATAAAAATCAAAATCATATCTTGGATTGAATAGAAGCGGACGCTCAATCCCTTCTAATTCAGGAGCAGTAAAAGAAGGTAAAGAATCTAAAGTCGGAGATTCTATTGATTGTAATTCATCAGGAATCTCTGGAGGAGATACAGAAGATACTTCCAAATTAATGGAATCAAAAGTAGGAGACTGAACGCTCACTTCCTTAATCAAATCTTCTATCTCCGACAGATAAGAAGACACATCAAAATCAACAATATCCCTATCAGGATAAACTCTCTCTGGTAATTCATCTATATCTGATATGGGAGATTCGGTCGGAAAATCAGGTAAGGGATATAAATCAAAATCAATGTCTGGCGGGGGCGGAGCTGTTATCCTGATGCTTCCCCTTCTCCTGATTTCTTCAACATAATGATTTATAGCAGAAGTTATCTCTGCGGATTCAGTAAGAATCGTATTAATTCGTTCGTCTATTAAACTACCTATCGTGGACATTAACCACCCTCCAATAGCTTATCAGTCATGGAAACAATTGTATGTGCCGCAGATAACACTCCACGAATATTCCTTTCATAATACTCTCCTAAAATCCTATACTTTGTCGTGTCTTTATTCAACCTGTCCCTTAAATGCATTAAAGCAAAATCAACAGCCCTGTCCACATCAAATAAAGCCTTCTTCATAAACAATCTATAATCAAAAGTATCTCTCCCCGCTCTCTCATCCATAGTAGATAACCACAAATTCTTTATCCTGCTCTCTGCATTGGATTGAATAGAGAACTTGTCTATCTCTGCCCGCAAATTCTCAATCCGTCTGGTTAAATCTGGAACATTGTTATACTTCCGCAATGCGGTTGAAATATAATCTAAATAAGTCCTGACTACTTCCAATTTAGCCCGCTGACTCCTGCTTATAAAATCCAGCTTGGAACTCAAAATATCCATATCTGTTATATCTCTTAAAGCAGTAAGAAGATTATTCCTGTTCTTTACTATATACTGGTCGCTCTTTATCGTCTCTAATCTCATCTGTTGCTGAATTAAATAAGACTTAATCTGATAAAGGTCTAATTTCGTTCTTTCTTCCCGCACCTTCGTTGAAAATGTTTTCAATGTCTGCAAAAATCTCTGAATCTTCTGATTTACATTCTCTACCAATAGAGACAAAGCCTGTTTGGAAAAAATCTCACTATCTAAATCAATTGTTTCATTTAATAACTTCTGTCGCACATCCGCAACAAGCATAGAAAGATTGGATTTTACTTTGTTTATCAAAGAATCAACCTGCCGAATCTTCAACTGCCAGAATCTCTCCAGTATTGAAATATACTGATTTACCCTGCGTATCTCTGTCATATAAATCTTTGAAACCATATCAACTAATGAAAAATAAGAAAGAAGTAAGAAAGAAGAAAAAATATTGAATAGAGCAGATTTGTTCTCCACCATTTTCCACACACGCTCACCGTATTCAGAAAGCACTTTAGCTTTAATTTCAGCTAATTCATTCTTAACTTTTAACTTATGTAGAGAAATATCATAATAAAGACTCCCATCAATCACATCATCAGAAAAGCCTCTGGATACAGCTTCGCTTGAAAGCTGGTCTAATTCTTTCTCTAATTCCAGAGTCTTCAAATGCTTCAATGGAGCAACCCTGACTACTCTCTCTGAAAAATCAGCCAGAGATTTTATCATTTCTTCTGAAAATACATACGAATCCAACCGCTCCCCTTCCACCACTTCCTTAATCAAATTCAAATCAATCCGACCCTGATACCCTAAAACCCTATCATAATCCTTCTTCCAGTCATCAAGACTCTTTGCGTCTCTATAAAAAGAAGTATCAATATCTAAATTGAAATCATGAGATACATCTAAATTAACCGAAATACTATCCAGAGCCTCCACAATTTGTGCTACATAATCATTTATGTAAATCAATAAATCATTAACAGAAAAAGTCTCCTTGTCTGGAACTTCAATATCTAAATCAGGAATCTGAAAAATATAAGGGTCGGGAATCGTCGGCAACTCTGGAATAGAAGGAGAAATATTCTCTGGATAAGTATATTCAAAAGAATAATCAGGAATATCATCTCCTTCACGAATGGAAATAGAAGGAAGGTTTATTACATAGGAAGACGCTTCTTCAAAAAGTTGATCCAACGCATCATTTAAAGACGAAATAATCGCTTTATAATCAGAAGAATCCACGCTGAAATCTGGAATGTCTATATCTATATCAGGAACTTTATTTTCTAATTCATCTAAAAAATCTGTCCAGCTATCTCCTGCAAAATGATCATAGGCAGACGGATCATCATCTCCTTCAGGCACGGTAAAAGTGTTAACCACAACGCTCTTTACTTCATCAGAAAAATTCACAATCTCATTCCCTATCACCGAAATATTATTCGTAATCTGATTGTAATAATTCACTAACTCATTTAAATCCATTACCTTCCTCTCCTAGCAACTGGTATTGCCTTCACAACCACACTCTTTAACTCAAAACCTGAAACTAATTTTAACTTAATAGGAATATATCTTTTATCAGGATTGGAAGCCGTGCGTCTTGTCAAACCTTTACCAACAAGAATCCTCCACTCCCCTTCCGTTACCCACTCATCAATTGAATAAGAATAATCTCCTATAATTAACTCTCCAATAGCTGGCTGGTCAGATTTTCCACTAATAAAAACTTCCAAATACTGATTTATTACAGACTTGTGAAGGTCTATATAACCTAAATCTATAACCATATTTGAAGTATTCGCTAATTTCGTAATTCCCTTGTTCAAAAGATTTACAGCAACACCTAACAATTCCCTACCTTCAACTTCAGGATATTCAGCAGAAACAACATTCAATTCATCATTCTGATAAATTTCTTCAGTAGAAGAAATCTCCTTCCTTTCAACAGCCCTTACTTCAAATAGAGCCAGTTCACACTCTCCTACCAAAACAGGATTCACAAGAATTTCACTATTCATTTGTAACTCATTCAAAATACAATGAATATCTAATCTATCCAGCGACGCATACCCAATTCCATTTGTCTGTAAAGCTCTGAAAATTAAATTACCACTGATTAAATCAGGACGATAAATAAGACCAGAAACTTTCATTGCAGGCACAATTGCCTGCCCACCAACAAAGAACGGATTTACTATCTGCCCTGATGATTGCAACCTTGCTAAATTCAAACCCACATTACCAACAACAGGAACTTCTATCTCTCCAAAAATATCTATCGCAGGTAAATCAACGCTCCCTGCAGGACTCTCTCTGATAACAATCTCTAATGAAGGTAATTCAAGAGAACAGGAAACAAAAGAAGAATTAATAAGCTCTCCTTCAAGTTCAATAGGCTTTGTGTCAAGATGGCAGGTATAAACCAGCGGAGCATTCGCTATCATCTTAAAATTGAAAATGTTTTCACCAGTGAGAAATTCAGTAACGATTATATCCATGTCTATGGAAAAATCTACATTTCCAAACATATAATTAGAATGTCCTAAAAAAGAGAAGAATATAAATTCTATTATCTGCCTTTGTTCTACACGTCCTTTGAAACCAAAGGAGCGAATCATTGCACGAATATCATGCTTCGCAGAACAGGAAAATTTAAAATCAACATCTACAACAGGAGGAGGTGGTGCATACCCTTCAAATTCTAAATCAAATCCTTTCCATACTCCTTGATGTCCAGCACGAATACTAAACCCAAAACTATTTTCAATCCCAAAACTCAAAGCATCGCAACGAAACCCTACCGAACCTTCCATTGTATTTTCAATGGCAGTTATTGTATAAGTAACTAAATTTACTCTTGAAGCCTGAAATTCACCAGCATAACTCTGAACAAGAGTAACAAGAGAATTAGAATCTTTTGCTAAATACATACATAATCCATTAACCCAATCAGAATCAAAAGAATCTTCATTTCCAGTCGCCTCCAATGTTAAATCCGAATTTATTTTAAATTCTTTTACTTTATGTTTATAACATCTTATATATAGTTGATTCCTCCAAACCGCTACCCCACACGGACGATCATCATCAACTAAACCTTCAATCCCACCTGCCACTGGATTTACTTTAAAAGGATTTATAGACTCTATCTGCCATACCGTTATTCTCCCATTACCATAATCCGCTACAAAAAGTATATCTCCAAATACAGGATGCCAATATAAAGCACATTGATGCGGTTTTTTAAATTGCCCATGTAAACTACCATAACTTCCAAATTCTCCTATATACCCCCCATCAAGATCAGTAACTAAAATACGATGTGCTCCTACATCACAATGAAACAAATAAGCATCTCTGTATAATGTAGCTGACCATTTTTTTACAGACGCAAGTCCTTGTAAATTTTCTTTTCTACCACCTGCCGATAAAATAGGATGGAAAGTAGGATAATCCCCTACATCATCTTTATGTTCTATCCATCCTACATCTTCATCTATCCATCTAGCAAAATAGATCCTAGATGGTGTTACTACCCCAGCTCCTAATGGTAGAGCTTTCCAGTCTGGTTTATTATATACCTTTCTTTCCCATAGTAATACATCGGGAAATTTATATTTTCTCAAGAAAAGAACATTTCCATACTGCCTCAAAATAAAATAAAAATTCTTCCATCCAAACACGCCAACATGAGTATATATAGTCCAATAAGCTCCTCTCTCAAAAACTTTCCAACTAAACTCTTTTTTGTCCTTAAATCCCATAGCTTACATACCTATACTTATTCTAAATACTGATACTTATCCTAAACACTGAAATCGTCTGAATAGACCCATTGGTTATATGTGTATCCGCCATAATTAACTCTGCATCCGCAGTTCCCACTGACCCATCTATACGACAATCTGTTTCAGAATATACCCCCGAATCTCCATTGGTTATAAGTCTAAACCAGCCCGCATCTCCATCAGCAGTAGCATACCCAGACCAGTTATCTACTGGAACTTTGTCAATAGAACCATCTTCCGCTTCCGCAAACTCTAAATCAAAATTACCACTCGCATTCTTCGTAATCTCCACTAACTTCGTCCCTACTGGAGCTTCATCAGGACTATCAGGTTGAGTGCCTGAATAAATTATGAGCTTGGAATTCTTAAAAATCTCCTTAATAGAAGAAGCCTCCCAAGTGCACTTAATCTCATCAAAAAGTGTCGTATCATTCGCAGTTTCAGAATCCACAACAAGAGTTATATAAATAGTATTCACATCATCAGGAACTTCTATCAGAAAAAGATGACGAGTCCACTCCGAATCATCTAACTGCTGATCTACATAAGAACCATCATTTATGTCTGGTCCTACCTTCACCCTACCCTTCGCAGTCCCATTCTTATGATATAACTCCAGCATATACCGATGCCCCATCTTTACAGGCTTACCTTGATATGCATACCCTTTCGCAGTAGTCGTGTTAGTAATCTGTAAACATTTACCTTCATATCCACCTTCAACAGCCTGAAGTGTGGCATCAATAGCAGACCAGCCAGATGCATCTGAACTAAAAGACCCATTCTCAATTATATCAACAGTCTTGCCTAAAAGTTTGTTCTTTAACCCTGTTGAAAACCTGAAAGCCATAACAAACCTCCTTATCCTAAAAGTTTTTCATTAAAATCTTCTAATTCATCACCATTCTTATACCACTTGTCTTTATACTTTTGCAAGTATTGAACATCTAATAAAACTCTCTCCCCCAACAAAACACTCTTTAACCCTGGAGGAGCACCCTGCTTCCCTATAAAAAACCCTGCATCTGGAATTCTAGGAAAAATTATACAATCCCAATATGTGGGATTCAATAAACTCTGCCCAAAATGTTCCTTCTTCTTTGGCTTATAAAAAATAGTATCATCCTCTATCTTAAACTGAACAAAAGGAAGAAAATAAGGACCTTTGAAAAAAATAGGATTAGAAAAACCCAATCCACAATAACTATAATCCGCATCATCAACTATTAGGAAACCTTTATACCGCTCCTGATCAGATTTCTCAAAAGCAGGATCAGGATACATTAAAACCATTCTATCAAAAATTAACGCATCATTCCCATGCTTGTCTGTAAAAAAAGAAATCTCGTCCAGCGGAACTACATCAAATACATTATCCGCATAAGAAAACTCCCTGATTATCCTTAAATTCGCAGTAAAAACCATCCTGTTTCTGGTCAATAAAGATAAAGCAGGAAAAGTTACTCTTTTCACATACCCATGATGCTGGGCTACATGACAATAGGGAACTCCCGCACCCAAAAACCCATCAGGCTGATAAGGATCATAACAGGAAACATAAGTATAAGGACCATATAACTCCTGCGGAATATCATAAGAACCCAAAGACTTACGAATACAATCCACATAAAAATGATTCATATCCCTTTTCTCATAATAACACCACACAAAATCCGATTCGTTAACAATAAAAGCATTTATGGGATTCTTTGAAACATCTCTCCCACCAAAACAGGGAATATCTCTTTCATAATACAACCCCGTATAATAAAAACGCATACAACAATGAACTTTCGTATTCTCTAAAGTAATACTATGACCATTATACTTTAGGGAATTATGCACACTCGCTCTGGCTCTGGGATCACGCTTATACGCTTCTTCAAGTTGCGTATATCTAGGATAATGAGTATAACGACTGGCAGGACAATATTCACTAGCCTGCCCTTCAGGATTATAAGGAACATCATTAATATCAAAATACTGAACCTTTGAATGATGCTCCAGATAAAGCTCTTTTATATCATCTCCTAAAGGATAAATATCTAAAACAGACTTCCACTTCTTCTCAAATATGCGATTCCCTAACTTGGCATAAGACCACGCATTCAACCAATCATCCCAATGCCAATCATTGGGATCATATTGCTCACAATAAGGATGCATCCATTGCCACTCATAATAACTACTATCCGTATAAGTCTTTATCTTTTTAGCCGAAAAGGAGAGCTTCTTATAATCTAAATCAAACCTGTAAACATACGCTCTGGTATAAGAAGAATGTTCTCTATCACAAAAAACACGCTTCTCATTACCCCACCTATCATAACAAACCCTAACATTCTCCTTATCAGTGGTTGTATGAGAAAGATTGTCATAAAAATATAAATAGAAGGATAAAGGATTGATTACTCCGAAGCGACCACATAAAGGCTCATTGATATATCCATTATACCAGTCAAACTGGTCAGCCCAAATCGTGTCAATATTCCCTGCACTATCTATCTTCCAAAAAGCTAAATCTAACTTAAAATGGTCTTCATCCCCAGCAAAATCCCATTGAAAAGTAGCGAAAATAGCAACATCCTTCCCCCGTTCTTCCGAAACCCTTATCCGAATATAATCACTAGGATTCTTCTTGCATACTTCTATTACCGCATCACCAACACGATAAACCTTCTTCTGCCCAGCAGGTAACTTGTTAAATAAATGCTGGGCAAGACCAACATACTTGTGCCACACATCCCCCTGTAATATCTTCTTAACCATTGTTTAACGGAATTCTTATTGAAAAAGTCCCAATCGTTACACTAGTGCCAGCAGTTAAAGTAGAAGAACCTGAAATCTGCAATGGAGAATCTGAAAGAGTGCCTACAGTGCCCTGTATCCTTAACTTGCTTGAATCCGCACCACCATTATCATCATGAGCCTTTATACGAAAATAAGAAGCTGTCCCAGTCGCTACCACAGTCCCTTTCCATACATCATCATTGGCTTTCTCTAACACCCCAGCAGTAACAGTCTGCGGACTCTCAAAATGTAATCCCTTGCCCCTTACATTCGCTACAACCTCCTGCACATCAGAAACAGCAAGAGAACCACTTGCCACTACATTCAAAGAAAACCCATCTCCTTTATACTTGCTGGATACAACTACCGTGCCCGAACCACAAGCTACCGCTTCCACTAAATTAGAATTCGCATTTATCGCTTCTGCAATACCTAACGCAACCTTTAAAGTAGTATCATCATCAGCAGTCCTGTTATACTGAATAACCTCATTGCTCCCAGATGGAACAACAGGAGTTATGGTTATAGTAACAGAATCCCCTTCAGCCCCTTCATTGGTTACATCAAAAGAAACTACCTGCTTTTTAGAAGGACTCCAATCCTCCCCATCAGTAGTAATGGTTACTAACCTAGTCCCGCTCTCTGCATCATCAGCAGAAGCAGGAATCGCACCACTAAATATCTCTAACACAAAATCAGTTAAAAGCTCTTTTAGAGAACCTTTTGTTGCTAAAGCACCAGCTAACCCTGTTGAAATCATTATATTTCCCATACCTACCTCCCTAAAATTGAAAACGTTTTCAATTTATTGCTTATATGGAGCAACTAAAAACAAAAGATACTGCCCATAATCATCATTCTTTAAAGCAATATGCACATAATCAATATCTTTCAAAACATCAGATTCCTGCGGAGTCAAAATCTTAATCCCAGAAGAAGTGGCAAGATAAATCCCAACTTTGGTCGGAATAACACAAACCTGCGTCCCCGCAACTAAATCTTCAGTGCTTTTCTCTAAAGTAAATACTCCAATACTCCCACACGCAGGAGCATCTATAACCCTTGATACAACAGGTTTGCTTTCAGAAAACTTTAATTCATAAACTCCTTGATGAGTAGAAATATAAAGACCCCAGCGTGGAGTCTCTCCACTGGGAGAAATACTCACAGCATTAATAAGTGAATCAAAAATAATCGGCTTCAAACTCTCATCCTGAAAATGTAAATCTCCTTTAATTAACTTCCCAAAAGGCTTGGAATAAATAAGAACATTATCTCTCACTTCCCACTCACGAGCTAATGCCCTGAAAGTAAAATGTAATGGAGGAACTTTCGCTTCCCCTACAAAAATAAGCCCAGAAATCGGCTGATTCTTTATGGTAAAATCATCTGTAATAAATCCATTTATAAGAGAAGGAACATAAGGCTCTTGCTGATTAAAAACATGATAGGGAGGAAGTTTGGCTTCCCCCCTGAAACCAAAAGCCTTTAATAAATCCCTTCTATAATCCGCTCCTGCCTTTGCCATTATAACAAACCTTTCGGTATTATAGTCCTGTTAATATAATGCTGATACTGCCTTTCTAAATCTCTCTTTACCTTCTCAATATCAGCCATCCATAACGCTAAATACTTTTCAGCTAACGGAGAAATCGTCTCCGTATCAGTCTTCGTAAAAGCAGTGGCTATCACTCCATCAACTAAATAATGAGAATACTTCACAGGAACAGCAGAATCAATCTCCGCACCTTCAGGAATTGCTGGTCCTGTTATCTCTACCTTCATCCCATCCGACTCTGGAGCATAATGCAATAAAACTTTATCAGGACGATAATCCAAACAAAACCATCTAACCTCTCCTAAAATCCCTTTATGAGAAGAAATAAACTCATAAGGAATCTTGTCTAAATCCCTACCTTCCACAGAAACAAAATCAATATCAATTAAAGATGAAGGAAAATCATAGAGAAACTTCCCAGCCTCCGTGCTATACTCTACCGTCTTCAGAAAAATCCTTGTATGCTTACAAAACTCCTTTACAGCTAAATCATAATAAAAATTTAATTCATCATCACTCCATAAATAAGGAGCTTTCTCATCTGATAAAAACTTCCGCACCTGATCCAATACTTCAAGTCGGGTCATTCACTACTCCTTCTTATAATAAGGAATCATATCCCCCCGCTGGGCTGTAATCGGATGATAAGGATAAATCCTTCCAGTAGGAACATGCTTAAGATAAGGAGGATGTTCAGGTTCTTCCTTCTTTACCTTCACTTCTTCCTTCTCTGCCTTCTGATCTACTAATTCTATTATATCTTTCTTCTTTGCCATCATTGCCTCCTTTTAGTGAAAACGTTTTCAATTAAAAAAGGGGGCAACCGCCCCCTTCTTGATTATCCCATCTTGGCAACAAGTGCCCTGATTTTCACCTTACCTTTTACAGAAACATCTCCACTCCAAGTAGGAATAATATCTATAGTATCATCTTCAGTATATCTCTTTCCAGATACAGCATAAGCATCACCAGAACCAGTAGAAACAATTGTGCCCGCTGTCGCTTTTAAATCCACATCAGCATCAAAACCATCATCGTCATCTCCATCTCCTATTGTAGCAGTAGCAGAAGTGCCAGCATCAGAAGGAGTTACTATCTCAGTCTCTACTAATAAAACTCTCATGCCCGCACCAACAGGAAGAGCTTGAATAACATCTCCACTGGCTACATTTAAAGCATCAAAATCAATAGTGTTCTCTAATACAAATAATGCCCCAGAAGTCCTGAATGGGACTCCTGCTTCATATCCGTTTAATGCATCTATTACTGCCATTTGTTTACCTCCTTATACTAATTTAACATAAGCAACACCTAAACTTGCAGGCTGTAATACCTTAAAATCATAAACAACTAACCCCTTCATTGCCTCCGCAAAAGTATCAGGTGGACGATAGGTTTCTTCCTTTACTAACTGCATTACAAATACTAACGCAGATTTATGCCCAAAGTAAATGTAAGTGCACTTGCTCCCACCATCTTCTACAATAGGAAGTAAATTAGAAATATAAATATCAAAATCATCTATCCTGCCTATAAGACCACTTCTCAATACTGACTGCCTATCTCCAGTAAGAGATGCATCTTTCAATTCAGATTTCTTGATAAGACCAGCAATCTTCGGAGGAAGAACAATATACCTATCAGTTCTTGGCCTATCCTGCTCATCAAGAACAGTTCCCATATCTACTATAAGATCAATTATATTATTTTTCGTTACTTCAAGCGGAGAACCAGTCTCTCCTAAATTAAACGCATGAGTCTGCTTTCCTGCATTAGGACCACGATTATTCTCATCTACATCCACATAAATAGTCCCAAATACTTCCCTATCATACACAATCTTTAACTGCTGACTGGCATCTTGAGCATATTTATCCATCATATTCAAATCAAACTGCTTAATATCAATATCATCAAGAGCAAAATTGTAATATTTAGCACGATTAACAGTAAACTCTACATATGTAGATTCTGGATATTCCAGCTCTAACCTCTGCCCTTTCTTATATGGCTTGATAGTAATAGATGGAACAGTCCTGATCCAAACAGTGTCTCCTTGATTCTTAATCTCCCCCACATAATCAGTTGTGGCTATATTAGCCACAGTAGAAGCAGCATAAAATTTCTCAAGAGTTTTCCCCGCAAATATTACAGGAATATTCTTGGTTGCATTATAATCAGGATAATTCGGAAGTCTTGGTATTGGCATGACCACACCTCCCTGTTAGAGTTAGTCTATCACCCTTCCCTCCTCAATAGCCTTCCTGATCTCCTCCTCCTTCTTTGCCTTTTCTTCAGGAGTATATCTACCTAACGCACAATCCCTATAAAACTTCACAATCTCCTCCCGCTTTATCAGTCTGGGAGATGTAGTCGTCCTCGCCACTTGTCTCCCCACAGGACTTACATTGCTTTGTGGGGGCAAAGTGGACTTCTGCTTCTTCTGATTCTTATACTCTATAAAAAATTGGGCAACCGCTTGTGCGTCGCCCGCATTATAAGCATCTAACATCAACTCATGTAAAGTCTTGGTTGAAAAAGGAGCTTTCTGCTGTAACCAATTAATAAAATCTGGATCATAATTTAACTCCTGCCAATCAGGAACAAGAGCTGTCAATTGAGCTTCAAATGTGGTCTTCATAACAGGCTGAATCTCTTGAGCAACTTCCTGCTTGATCCTCTCTAACTCATCTCTGGTTACAAACCTAGAACTCATTTGCTTCAAAACATCATATATTTCAGGAAAAGTCTCCTTCAAATTCTGCAACATTTCTTCATTCGCTTCAGTCGTATTCCTCTTTTCAATCATCTCTTTCAAAGTCTTTAACTCCGTCTTCAACGCTTCATTCTCCGCTTGAAGATCCCGCAGAGAAGTCTGAAGCCTGCCTATCTCCGCATTATACTTCCCTTGAAGGGTTTTATACTTATGTTCCCAATCAACAGCAGGAGCTTGCGGTTCTCCCTGCATCCCTTCATCAGGAATATCCTGCTGACTATCCTGCTGTTGAGCATCTTGCTGTTGTGTAAACTGATCTTCATCCTTCCTTACTGCATTTTCAGGCATATCTGACCTCCTTTATTTTATTTATTAACGAAACTTTTTATATGTGTCAAGTAAAGCTACAAATACCAACCTTATAAAATTCTCCTTATAAGAATTTTTCCTGACGATAGTTGTGGAAAAGTTATTGTCCCAAGAGAAGTCCAGGGAGTAGTTGTATTCCGCCAATTAGTGCTTGCAATTACTAAACCAGGGTAATCAGGATCACCTCCATACAGATTATTTAAACTAATTATAGATTTATATTGCGTCGTGTTCCATATATAACATCTTATATGTGCCCAATTAAAACCAATTCTAAAAGCCGAAAAAGTTTCATAAGAAGAACTGTGTGTATCTCTATTCCTGAACATTTGAGCAAACTTAAAAGCATTTGAATAGGTTGTGTTGTTAGGTTTGAGAAAAATAGGAGCTACTCCTCCCCCACTTTGACTACCTTCATTAGTGGGAAGTAAATCAAGCTCATAATAAGAACCACTACTTGTAGCTATATGCAAAGGAACTTCTGTTGTGTTTGTAAATTCTATATATGCTTCCTCCCCAACCTCCAGAAAATAATCTTCTTCTGCATCAGTCAAATCCACCCTTCTGATAGTATAAGCATTTATCTTAGCTGAAGTCTCCGATAAATCCAAAATACCTACATTATTCAAAGGAATAATAGTATTTGGAGCAGGATTGGTATCCGCATGAAAACCGTCTAATAGGTCAGCATCTAAACCCGACCCGCTACCATCTACATTCAAAAGCTCATTTAAAATATTCTGCCCCCCTATCTGGGACGCTGTTACATTATGCGGATTATTCTGATCATTTATATGAGAAATTAAATCCGAAACTACTTCATCAATAGCAGATTGAACATTGCCCGCACTTAAACCTGAAGTGGTATTGTCGTAGGAAACCTGCGACGCTACTACATTGTGCGGATTATTGGTATCTGCCTTATGTGCATCAAACTCATCGCTTAAATTGCTAACTTCATTACTTAAATTACCTACATCATTATTTAAACCACTCACTTCATTATTCAAATTGCTTACATCACTCTCTAACGAATCTACATTATTGTCTATCTCATCTAAAGCATCCTGAACATTGGTAGCAGATAAGCCTGATGTAGAATTATCATAATTTATATCCTTTGCATCAGTAGATAAATTGTCCAACGCATCATCTAATTCATCTATTGCATCTTGGACATTTGTAGAAGAAAGCCCCGATGTGGAATTATCATAAGTTATATTCTGGGCAGTAGTGTAATAGGAAGAATCCTTGCCGTCCAGCTTGAACGAATCCACAGCCTTCTCATCCTTCTTTAAATACTGCGAATCATGATCATGTGTATCATCTATAATAACTTTCTTATTCTGCTCATCTTCGGTTATCTTTATGTTGCCCGCACCTTCTAAATGATTCGCTAAAAAATCAACTTCATAATCCTCATTATAAGTAAAAAGCACTTCCCTAAAAGTGCACTTAATTTCCTTCTTCTGAATAGAACAATTTATTACTGGCTTCTTTATAGAGACATTTAACTTGATTATCGCCATCGCCCTGCCCTACGATGACTTGGTTACATCTTCTAAAATCTTTACCTTGTCCGCAATAAGCGTAAATACATCCCCATTCTGAAACTTAATCTGAAAATCATAAAAATAATAAGTATTGGGAACTAAATTCGCTGTCTCATCAGCAGTCAAAACTACCTTCGTCTTCCCATTCGCAGGGTCAACATGGTCGGTTACTACCTTCTGAATCACTGCTTCATTATCAGGCAAACTCTTATCCGTCTTTAAAGTAAACCAAACAGTAGCACCAGTTATGTCCACAGGATTACCATTCTCATCAGTAATGGTAAGCTCATATATCTGCGTGTCCCCCCTGTAAAAATCAGGAATGCCAGCCATATCTCCCTCCAAAAAATTGAAAACGTTTTCACTTTTTGTCTATCAAAATATTATAATTGGGAATAGTCAACTTCACAACTATCCCTTTCTTCCTAACAACTAACTTAAATTCGCTTTTCTTCACTTTCAATTGCAAAGGCAATGTGTAATTTCCTGTATAAAAAACTTCTCCACCAAATATAATCTTGCCCAAAAATAACATCAGGACTCCACACTCCTATAATCAACTACACAACCATCTTCATCATAACTTATCTGTAAATCATAAACCTTCAAAGGATTCACATCATTCTCACAATCTTCCCTTGAAGAATAAACTTTAACAGTAGCAGAAGTCAGCTTCTTCATTCCCTTTATCTCTGTATAAGTCGTATTAAACAACCTGTAATTATGCTGAACAAGACCTAAAATGATATTTAACAATAATTCAATATCCGAAGTCAGCCTTACTCTCTCTCCATCAAGCGTCGCCTTCACATCACTATCCGTATTAAATTGTAATTTATCCGTTTGAGACTTTATAGCCTGAACAGTGCTTTCTCTAGCTAGGTCGCTTATATCAGCTTTGTAATTGTCTGGGTTAGTTAGCTCTCTTGTAGGATAAGTCCAGACATCGGCAGGAGTGTGAGAACTGCGGGAAGATATAGAAACATCTATCTTTGGTTCTACCGCATCACGATGACTCTGAAGCTCCTGCATAATCTCATCTAAAGTATAATCAAGAGCATCTAACTGCCAGATAAGATTTTTCATTGGTCTATCTATTGTTATTTGAGCTTCCAAAGAAGTATAACCATCTTTGGTTATCTTAACCGTATAAGGATTATTATCAATAGTCTCAGTCGGAGTATAGGTTATAGAAACTATTGAATGTTCAGAAATCTCCCCATCTACATTAGTCAACTCTGCAAACACTAAATTACCATCTCTGTCATATAACTCTACTAAAGCATTTTGAATAGGATTACCACTCCTGTCCGTAATCTTAACACTAAAAGTATAAGCCCTTTCTACTTTAGCTTTATCTAAATCTGGACTTCCTGCCCAGTCTATACTCCAATCATCCGCTTCACAATCAGTTAGCCTCGCCGAAGCTCTCAAATCACTTGTATGAATTGTCCTATTATTCTTCATAAACCTCGCATTCCTAAGATTATACACCTGATCAGCATAAAAATAAACTCCAGTATTATTATACTCAACATTTATCTTGGTAATCGGATATACAGGATTATAACCATAAATCCACCCTTGACCACAATCTTGAACCAAAAATTCATTTATATCTAAATTCTCAGTCGGATATATCCCCGAACCCCCTCCCTTCACTTGACAACTCCATACTCTATTAACAGAACCTCTAAGCCATAAATTGTGCCTATAGCCTTCAAACCTCTTGTTAAATATCGTTACTCCATATAATCTTATATCTCCTTCAGACTCATTATAAATTACAAAAGCCCAGCTGTTAAATACTGCTTCCCTAACATCAAATACACACCCTTTATGCCCAGTCCGAGTATCTTCATCTCCTTCTCCAATCCAAAAATAAGCATGCCTCTTTATTAAAATTATTGCCTCATGATAATCTAAAGTAGGCGTGAATATAACCAGCTTTTCCTTATCTGCAAAATAAGTCCATGTTGAACCATCTCCAATAACTAACTTAGACCCAATAACATAACTATCACCAGTAGGCTTGCTTACAACACCCCAACCATTATTCTGATCCGCTTGATAAATATCTTCAAAAGAATAGGGACTTGCTTCGCTTCCGCCAACCACTGATATTGTATTGGTTGAACTGTCATAGGAAATTGGCATTTATCTCTACCTCACAGGATAACTCTCATCTATTTCTTCAGCTTTGTCTAAATCCAATTCTATACTTAAATCAACCACATCTATGTTATCAACAAAATGCTGTTGTAAAGCATCAGGAACTCTGACCCCTCCTAGCCTTAACTTGAGAACATACAGTTGCTTGAACCTCGTAGGAACATCGTCCCACTTCATTCTGAACCATTTATCTCCATAAGGAAAAATAACCTCCGCACCCTCAAACGCTACCATGTTTACCTGAATTTGATTAAAGGGAACTTTTACCAGCACCAGAACCCTCCTTTGATTGAAAATGTTTTCACTTGTGCGTATCTAAATAATACTGCATCTTGCCTATCGTTGCCTGAATTGCCTGTAATTCTTCAGTATTCTGCCTTGCATGCTCCTGTAAATCCAATTGCAATTGTCTCACCATATCCTTTATTTCCTGTATGTCTTCCCTTAAAACATTTATATCCTTCTCATGCTCTCTGGAAGTAATATAGAGCGATGAGCCGTTCCCTGTCCTCCCCAAAACCTTCTTCAACCCTAATACATCATCCTCAATCCTCTTTACCCTCTCCACCATCTTCCCCCATACAATTGCTATACCTGTAATAGTTGTTAAAAGAGAAACACCAAAATTGAGTGAATCCCATATCATAACTTCACTCCTGTCTGTTTCTCCTCTTTATCTTCAAAAAGATCATTTATAACCTGAAGATTACTAAAAGCTACACCACGAAGAAAATGAAGCCTCGTGGTATCCTCACAGGATACCATCTTTAAAAAATTCTCCCGCAATCTGGACTGAAAATACTCTCTTAAATTCTGATAAAGAGCAGGATTGGAACGAATAACTTTCCTTAATTGCTTCAAATCAATCATCCATTCTCCTCCACAAATTGAGATACATCTAACCCTTTCTGCACAGCTTCATTCTGCACAGAATTCAAAGGACTCTTGGTTTGTGCCATTTGTGCCTGCGTCTGCTCAATAATAGGACGCAATAACTCCTGTATCTCATCAGTAGGAGCAAATACCTTGTCTGGATCAATACCAATTGACTTGGCAATGGAAGTGAGAAGATACTTGCGACCCTCAAGCCCAGTTAACTGCTGATCTAATGGATTGGATATAATTCGGAGAAGCTCCAACGCCCTGTTGGCTTCCATCTCCCTTTCAGCAAGAGCAATAGTTCCCTTCGTCCTTATCTTTAAATCAGGAATATCAGTCAACCTAGACTTGGTTACTAAAGTATAATACATCCGCTTGATTATCGGCTCAATTATCCCAGTATCAATATTGCGAAGAACTGCCTTGATTCCTCTGGTCGCATTGTTAATAAACATTGATAACCCAGTCGCAGTGCGACCAACAGAACCAGTCGGCATCAAACTCCCATGAGTATAACTTGGAATCCCACAAGTATCATCCGCTAACTTGATATAAAACATCATTGTGTTTATTAACCTGTCCGCAGTCAATTGCGGATAATTAAATCTGTAAGCAGGAGCATTGTTCATCGCAGATTCATGCACATCATATATATGCCAGGGCATCAATACCTTTGGATCAGAATGAGAAATCCTATCTATATTCCTTTCAACAATTGGTCCTGAAGAAAGAACCGCATTCACTACAATAGCCCTAGCCATCGCATTTATAGAATCCTGAATCGGAGCAAGAACTTCAGGTAAGGCAATGCCCCAAAAAGAATAAGGAACATTGATAAACGAAGCCTTCGCATAAGGCTTCATTCCTAACGGATCTTCATTCAAAACAGCTTTCAAAACATGATTCTCTATAACCCAAACCGTCGCTTCATAATAACGATCTGGATCTTTCACATTTATTCCATAGTCCTGAAGTAGCTTGCCTCTAACAGATCCCCAAAATTCTAAAACATCAATATAGGGATAATCAGCTTCCACTGCCCCTTCATTACCTTCCAAACTATCCACATCCCACTTATAATTTAAATGATGAAACCTATACCCAGACTCATACCTGTTCAAAACATCTTCTATTACATCAGAATTATACCCAGGAAGGTCTTTTAAATCATACAAATCCTGCGGAAGAAGCTGTAAAACTTCAATCACATAATCATCAAAATTCACTGAATAAGGAGATGGATAAATATTGAAAGGAGAAACTGTCTTGAAAACATAAACTTCTTTGTCCTGCGGTTCTAACCCATACGCAGTCCTGACATACCCTTTCTCTTTCTTCAACACCCCACCTTTGATTATCGCAGTGGGATAAATCGCAATATCAACACAAAATTTGGATAAGGCTTCATGAAACCCACCTTCAATCAAAACATCATCTAATCTTTTCTTAAACCCTTCCGCAAGTTTCACAGAATATTTCTCTATCTGCTTCTTCAATTCCCTTTCAGCTAAAGTCTTCGCATCCATAACTAAAGAACGCAATTCATCAAAAGGAATATGCTCTACAATAGGAGCAACCGCATCCTTCACCCTCTCCCAAATTACATTCTGAACTTCAAGCGGAAGTTCGGGAATAGGAGTAGGAGAAATATCATAAGGCAATTCATCAGTGCTAAATAAAATATCCACAAGCCATGCAGTCAAAGCCCTGCACTTAATTGAAGTCAATGGAATATAAACTTCAGGAGCATTTATCTCCCTTAATTCAGCTAACTTCTGTTGTGAATACTTTGATTGATACCGCTCCAAACAATCAACTAACCTTTCTTCAATTGGTTGCTTCGCCCTTTTTGCTTCTTCAAACTTTGATAAAACATAAGCAGCTAAATTCTGTTGCGTTATAGGAGAATCTACTTTCAATTCCTGCATTTCTTCAACAGGCTCACCTGTCTCTGATTGCGGGAGAGCTGAAACTGGTATAAACTCCAACATCATTCACTCCTTAATAAATACCTGTTCCTAAATGCGTTGGTCCTCCCCGCCCTTCTATGTTAGAAAACTCATCAAATTCTTCATTAAAAGTCGGCTTCCTATACCCTAAAGCTCCATATTGCAACGCATCCGCAACATGCGACCACTTGTCCTTCACAGGAACATCAGAATACATATCTGTCCCAGTCGCTACCCTTTTCATCCTATACTTCCCTTTCAAGGCTTGCCTCAGCATCCTGCAAGTAGGAGATAATAAAAACGCTGGCTTCATCTCCCCAGCAAAAGTATCCAATCTTGTTAAATATTGATTTACCGCATTTAACCTGATTTGTAAAGAGTTCGTATAGGCAGGATAAGCACGCAACCCTAACTGATTTATCGCTTCAAATACACTCCTTCCATCAACCTGCGACCTTGCCTTACCTGCTGGATCTCCCACAATTATGAAATTCTTGCCCCGATAAAATTCCTTCTCCTCCATAAAAGGAAGAAGCATATAACGAATAAACTCAATTACATCAATCGGTTCTTCAGCTACAACTTCATCAAGAACAAATAACCTGCGTGGAGGCTTCTGTAAAATCACAGCAGCAGGAGTTAAACCAAAATCCATTCCAATTATCAACGGAAATCCCATCAATGGAGCTAACGGCTCTTTCGCACAATGAATCTCATCATTGTAGAGAGAAAATACAGGCTTGCCCGACCTTACAGAACCATATTTCCCATGCACATAAACATCTATCCAATCCTGATCCTTGCCAACACAAAGATCCTGATAATAATTCGGAGGAAGATTCCTGATATTCTCCGCTTCAGGAGATAAACCAGATGGCTGATGAAAAATCTCCGCTTTCTCTGGTCTATTTTCTTCAAAATACTTGTAAAACCAATGATCTTCATCAGGAGGGTTCGTGTCTAACAAAATCCCTAACCAAGTAGGACCATATAAAACTTTCCCATCTCTGTCTCTTATTGTAGGAGGATAACGCAATCTTCCTTCTATCGCATCAAAAATCTCCTTCGGAATCTCCCTTGCTTCATTCAACCACGCACCCGTTATCTCTAAAGAAAGTAAATTCGCAATATGCTCTGGTCTGTCCAACGCTCTCAAAAGCCATTCAGACTCCACTATCGTATTATCCTGCAACCTGAACTTGAGAATATACTTAAACTCTGATTCTCTCCATTCTGCAAACCGCAACCAGTAGTCTATTGTCTTTTTGGTTGTGTCCTTCAGCTGTCTGTAAGTCTGGGAACAAAGAACTGGTTTTCCATTCCTGCAAACCAAAATGATATGAGTAGGAACTTCTACACAATAAACCATTCCACTATAAGCTACCATATCCCAATCAGATTCATCTGCAACTATCAACTCTCCATCAGAACCAATAAAAGCAACTTTCTTCCCATAACAAAACTTTGCCATTTTAAAATCAAAAGACCCACACTTTCCATCTTTATAATCAGCAACATAAAGCCTATGATCTGGAGTAACAAGAAGATCAAGCTCCTTTCTACTGGAATGAACCCAAATCATATCTCCACTATAATAGGAGCGATAATAATAAGTCGGCTTTACAAATTCCAATCTATCAGTCGCAGGATTATATTGAGCCACCTTATCATCAGGAAGTAAATCTTTAAACAATACCCAGCCCCGCTTCTCTGTCAGAATCTCTGTATCATCAGAATAACAATTTCTAACAACAACCCATCTAGTTCTCCTTATCCCATGCGGATCTGGCATCTGCTCACAAGTATGACGAAGCATAGTAATAACACAACCAGATGACTTGCCCGAATTCCCAGAAATATAAACAGCTCCATTAAACCTAACAAGAAAAAACCCTGTTGAAGTGGTAAAACAATACTTAAATTCACCTTCCTTCGGAGAAATATACCTTATTGACCTATCTTTAGGAGCATCCTTGTCAATAAAACAGGTCTTCTTTACCCCCTTCCCAGAAATATGAACAATATAACAATCCTTCCAATTATCTTTCGGATACGAAACTTTAAGAACGGAAGCACGCCTGCCCGTTGCATGAGAAGCATACTGGATAAATTCAGCATTCTCCTTAATGGTCGTAAAATATCTCCTATCATTCCCATTGTAAAATGAGCCGTCCCAATACAAAATCTCATCCACTAAAACATCAAGTAAATCAGAAGATAAATTGTAAAAATAATTCGGAAACTTCTTGGTCAACCCCGCAAGTTGCGGATGAGAAGATAAATCTAAAATGAAAACATTTTCAGTAGGACGGGAATCATAAACTTTACGAGAATAAGGAACTCCTACCTTCCTGCACAAAAACTCCAACCTCTCAATCTTCCTCCGTCTCCTCAAAGAAACCTGCCATCTGGTATCAGAACACTTATGCCCATCAGCAGAAAGCATCGCTATAAACCTGACCAACCACTCATCTAAACCAAAAGTCTCCCCACAAATGCGAAAAGTATTAACCACCCTTGCATTCGTAATCCCCCACTTAATCAATTCAGTAATGGACTTCACTCCATATTTCCCAGAATGAGACACAATATAGGGAAAGACATGTTCAGGAGAAACTATCGCTTCAAAAAATCTACTGCCACGAATATGAATCCAGAGATCATTCATAGGGAGCTTTACATAAGCCAAAGGCTTCTCAAACCGAAGCTCCTTTGTCTCAAAATCATAAACCGCAATCTTTTCCCCTTCTTGATAATCCTTGATCTTCTTCCAGCGATATTCTCCATCAGAAAAACTCAAATACTCACAATATTCTGGAAAACAACCATACGGTCCTACAATAGCCCTGATTTTCTTGTTTGAAAGATAAAACTTCTTAATGGTAGGAACATCATTGAAGTTATAAGGAACTTCGTTTATAGAGAAACTCTCCATCGCCCTCCTCTAGTGAAAACGTTTTCAATCCGCTGGATTTCCAGTATAACGAAAAACCTTCACCTTCGTCTTCCATGCCAAGAAATTCCTTTCCAACACTCTTATTATAACATTCGGATCAAACTTCTTGCAAGAATTCAATACAATGTTCCCATACACAAACTCAGGCACAGATTTATCAATCTTTTTTTCCAATAGAAGCCTGTAATAAACATCAGTCCAAAAATCCATCGCAATGTAAGATTCTTCTAATGGCTGTAAAACGCTCAAACCTCCTTCTATTTCGTTTTTAGGCAATTTTACATACTGCACCAATAAGGGGTGTAAAGGGATGGGATCATAAGTTATTATCCTCGCATCTCCATGCTTGACTAAACCAATTTTATCTACAATCTCATCTAAAGTCTCTGCTATCACTGTAATATCAAGAGTCCTGTTTGCTGGAGACCATGTCTCCACTATCGCTATCTGCCCTTCCAATTATCACCTCCTTTGTTCTGAACTTATACTTGCACTTTCTACAAATTCGGTAGCGGATAATTTCACTCCCTCCATTCGCAGACACTAGCGTAATCGCTTCATGAGAGCCACACTTCGGACAGGCAGGAGATAACAATTTCCTTCCCTTCTCATCTCCTCTCAATGGAAGACCATACTTGCGAAGCAAAAAATAAACCGCAGACCTGCTCCTCCCAATCTTGTCCGCAATCTCTCCAGGAGAAAGCCCTTCTTTGTAATACCAGTCAATCAACTTATTCCGCAATTTTTCTTCCATGCCCACCTCCTTTTTCCTTAACAATAATACACAAAAATCATTTTGTCAATAACAACTTCAATAAAAAATAGAGAAATTTCATTTTTGACAAAATCAAACAACAGGAAGCGTTGCTTTCTCTGCCTTACCAACATTTCAAATTTAAACTGACAAAATCAAAAATTTCCAGCGAAACTTTATTTTTCAATGGTTTATAGGAGAAATCAAGTGTCTCCCTACAAAAATTGAAAGTAAAATAAAAAATGGCTTAAGGGTATAGTGCTAGGGCTATTTATATATTTTTTTATTTTTAGTTTTATTTAGTTGTTTATCTTTCTTTTCTTTTGCCTTTAGTAAAATATAAGACATGTAAATGTCTATATTTTACTATAAGTCTCTGAATAAAATATTTTAATATTTTATTTAGAGATGCACTTTTCTTTTCTTTCCAGAACTCGTGGTTTATTTTGGTCTGCTTAAGGCTTAAGGCTTAAGGCTATCTGAACTGACATTGAGCTTTGTGAAGAAATTTTGAGAAATTTTGAGAAAAATTGAAAAACTTTTTGCAAAAATTAATTTTTTGACTCTAATTGGAATTTTCTAGTAGGGATTCTCTACAACTTTTTGAAAACAAAAACAAATTTTCCCGTCTTTATCAATACACTAATACGACCTAGCACGCCGACGGAGAATTATGTAAACTTTTTGTTAATGTCAAAATTTTTGATTCCCTGCTCAATACTTGGAGATTGAAAATAATCAGGGATTTTGGTAAATAAATCAGAAAAAAGGAGAAAATTTTAGAATTTTGGAGATTTGGGAATATTTTGATAGGATTGGGAATAATTTTTAAAAATCGGAGATATTTTTGGAAAATTGGAAATAATTTCGGAAGATCAGAAAAAGGAGAGAAAAATGGCAAAGAAGAAAGATAACAAATGGATTCAGAAGGCAATTAAGAGACCAGGGTCTCTGCGGGCAATTGCAAAGAGAGAAGGAGCATTGAATCCTGATGGAACAATCAAAGTTTCATGGTTGAGAAAGAAAGCAAAAGGAAGTGGAAGGGTTGCGAGAAAAGCAAGACTTGCTCTTACTTTGAGAAAATTGAGTAAGAGAAAATAAAAAATTAAAATTTTAGTATTGACATTTTTAAAATTAGTAATTAAAGTAAACATTAACAAAAAGGGGTGAAGGGATGGGAAAGAAAGTTCCAGAACCAGTAGAGCATGCTGTCGCAGCTTTAATGAGAGAGAAAAAGATTCCAAGAGAGGAAGCGTATAGGATTATTGTTGGACATTGGCAAAAGTTGGGATATTTGAAAAAAGGGACGCTGGATTTGACTGCGAAGGGCAGGAAGAAGTTGTCCAAGCATTATAAAGAGCCAAAGAGTGTTAGATTGAGAAAAGTGAACATGGCAAGGAAGTATAAGAAGAAAAAGTTGTAGTGAAAATGTTTTCAATAAGGGGAAGGAGATGGCACGCAAAGATCAGCGTAAATTCTTCTATCTTGCCTGCCTATCTGATGAAGCCTTCATTGAAATGTTCAGGCAGAAGCATCTCCCTATTAAAGTTTGGGCATGGTTAAATGCAATCAAGAGAAGGAGAGATAGACTTCGGGAGTATCTCTATGCTACATTCAAGGGAGATTTAGGAAAAGAGCTTGCGATTACTAGCAAGAAGGCAGAAGAATTTTTTGAAGATGTGAAGAAAAGTAAGAAAGAGTTTGATGTCAGGTATTATTTGAATTTTCTGCTGGCATTAGGAGATGACATCTGGTCGTCGGTCAGGAACAGGTTTGAGTTTGCCTATTTCGGCAAAATTCTTGAGCATCTGTTCAATATTTATCTCTACTTTGATCCAGAAATCAATGCTGAAAGTTATATGGATGAGGCTTTAAAAGATTTGGATTTGATAGAAAAATATTTTTAAAGGAGGGCGTGATGGGTATAGAGATGGATAAGAGAAAGTATAAAATCATTTTGATTGAGAAATTGCTGGGCAGTATCCCTAAAGATTTAAAAGTTTTCACAAGATATGTTCAGGCAAAGTATTATGGAAAGGAAGAAGATTTAATGGATGCTGATCCAGAGCAGTTAGATGAGCAAGAAATGCAGATGCAGATAGAACAGAAATTAGCTCCTGAAGGGCAGGGAGAAACTGGTTTCTACACTGACGCTGATGGAGTTTATTTAATGGATTATCATATCAAAGGTTTCCTGAAAGAAGCTGGGAATGTGTTGAAAGATATACTGAAAATAAAGAACTTGCGGAGCAAGATTGACAATTATGTGTTTGTTTTTCCACGATATATCTGGTTGAAAGAGAAGCCTGATGGAAGATTAGAGCGGTCTCTGCGTGCCAACACTCCACAAGGTCCTAGAGTTTCATTAATCAGTTCCGATTTTATTGATCCTGTTGAATTTGAAATAGAAATAGCCCTTCTTCCACATAAAGAATTGAATTGGAAAGTAATAGAAACATTGCTGGATTATGGAAAACTGAAGGGACTAGGGCAATGGAGAAATGGTGGGTATGGAAGATTTACTTGGGAAAGAGTTAAGTAGTAATGGCATCGTATAGTATATTTTTGCAGAGCAGAGGCGTTGCCCAGTCGGGCGATGGTTTAGTGCTGTGCCGTTAAGCTATGGTATTGCTCTGTATGGTTGGGTTGTGGGACGCAATGGAAAGGCATGGTCAAGTAGAGTGCTGATTTGCAATGGCGAAGTAATACCTAGTTTCGCAACGGTGAAGCGACGGAAAGTAATGAGTTGTCCAGCAGTGGTGATGAGTAGTAAGGAGTGGCTAGGTATAGCAGAGGCAGAGATTAGCAGAGTCAGGTTTAGCAAAGGCGGAGCAATGCTTCAAGAAGTTTTGCATTGGCAAAGCACTGAATATCATAGCAAGGGCGGTGTGCTACAATGCGTAGCGTTGTATAGGCAGGGGTTAAGTGCAGTATCGTTGTGTTCGGCGTAGGTTTAGTATGGCAAGGAATCGCAGAGGCATTGTTTTGTAAGGAATCGCCAGGGTATAGTTCAGTAAGGAGCAGCATAGGTGCTGTTTCGTAAGGATAGGTGTTGTTTCGTAAAGAGTAGCATAGGCATTGTTTCGTAAGGAGCGGCAACGGCAGTGCCAAGTTTACCAATCCCTTGCTGTGGCATTGTTGAGTTTTGCTTTTCTTTGCACAACATCATTTTAAATTAAAGGAGGATTTTATGTGGGAGAGAGTAAAACATTTTAAAAAAGAAGAATTCAGGAAAGATCCCGACAAAGTTATTCCTTCCCTTGTATTTCTGATGGATGAAATAAGAGAAGCGTCTGGGTTTCCGATTATAATCCATGTTGCGTGGGACGACAGCGGGCACTCTCCTAAATCACTCCATTATAAAGGAATGGCAGTGGATTTTCATTGGAAAGTGAGTCCAGATAGATTTTCCTATTTAGAGCAATTTTGTTTATTGTCCCAATTTAGAAAAATAGGAGCAATTGGGTTTTATCCATTCTGGAACAATCCAGGGTGGCATATTGACATTAGAGAAAGTCTTGTGCGGACTGTATGGTATCGGGATAGGAACGGAGCATATTATTACGGAATCAATAATTTAACTAGAGTATTAGTCAAAACTTTGCGGGGGGAATTATGACAGTAAAGGAATGTTTAGACTATATGGAAAAGAAGAATATGCTTTCTGCAAATTTAAATGTAGCGAAGGAGAGTTTGAGCAGGAGAAGTGAAGCGTATAAAGAAAGAATAGACGATGCGATCAGGATTTTGCTTGATGCGAAGAATGGAGAATATGAAGAAAATAAAAATAAGCTGGTTTTTATCAATTCTACTGTGATTGTGGACACGGCACATGGAATCATGGATATGGTCGGATTCCCTATTGAAGAAATCATGGGAATGAAAGTAAGCGATGTGGTTTTGAAAGATAATTACAGGCTTTATTTGATAGTAGAGAACATTTTAGAGTCTCTGGTTGTAAAGGAGGCTATCCGATGAAGATAAAAGTTAAATATCATGATCCTTCAATGCCCAGATTGAAAGTTATAGAGAAAGGAGACTGGATTGATTTGTATGCGACAAAATTGATTATAGATGAGAAAGAACGGAAACCTGTTGAATGGGAAATTAATGGAGAGAAACAGAAAGGTTGGTTTATTGGTGGGGGAGAGTATGTAAAATTTGGGCTTGGAGTTTCTATAGAATTACCACAAGGACATGAAGCATGGATTGTGGCAAGGTCTTCTACATTTGGAAGATATGGTTTACAGCAGACGAATCCTCCTGCGGTTATTGATAATTCTTATTGTGGAGATGATGATATTTGGCATTTTCTTGCTTATGCGACCAGAGGGACTTTTGTTCCTTTATATGCCCGACTCTGTCAATTCCGAATAATAAAGAATATGGAGAAGATTGAGTTTATTGAAGTTGAAAGGTTGTTAAATGAGAATAGAGGAGGGATTGGGCAGACTGGGATTTAAAGGAGGGAAAGGATGGTAAAAGTTGGGAGGATTTATAAGCATTTTAAAGGAGGTTTGTATAAAGTTTTGTGTATTGCGAAGCATACGGAGACGAAGGAAGATATGGTAATTTATCATGATATAAGGAGTCCTGATGTTGTGTGGGCGAGACCGCTTTCTATGTGGGAAGAAGTTGTATTTTATAATGGCAAACTTGTGCCGAGATTCAAACTCAAACATTGAAAACGTTTTCACTGAAAAGGAGGGTAATATGCAGGTTTTAGATTTAAGTGAGTATAAAAGAATTGGTATTTCTGGAGCACATGGAGTAGGGAAGACCACGCTTGCTACAAAGTTAAGCAGAATTTCTGATTTACCATTGATTCCAGAGTTTGCGAGGGATTTATTGAAATTAACTCATTTTAACTGGAGGAATCCAGCGAAGGAGGATTTAGTTTCGTGGGCAAGGTTTGAGTCAGCGATTCTTTTATCTTATTTATTTTGTGTAAGGACGATGCCCAGTTTTGTAGCGGACAGGACGATATTTGATGTTTTCTCCTATATTCTTTTACAGGTAGCGAAGTATCCTTTTCTTGCGGAATATTTTGTGCAGGCAAGGAAATGTGTTGAGTCTGTGGACAAGTTATATGATGTAATTTTGTTATATGAGTTGCCTGATGGGTATGATGATCGGGACGGATTTTTTATTCATCATTGTTTAGAGCGGATGCTGGACGGGATAAAAAACGATGTGCGGGTAATTAAGATTAATAGAGACGACAAAATTTACTATGGTGCGTCTTATGTAACTGTTTAAATTGAAAACGTTTTCACTGGCAGGGACGGATTGAAAACGTTTTCACTCCAGCCCGCCCACCTGCGGGCTTCCCTACCCAAAAACTCTCCCTATATAAAAACTCTTAAAATTCCTTATAGAAGAATTCAGGATTTCCTAAATTCAGAATTTTACAAAATTCAAGATTTTCTGAAATTCGGGATTTTTCAATTTTAAGGTTTTCTAAAATTCAGGATTTTTACAAAATTCAAGATTTAAGATTTTTACAAAATTTAGGATTTTTGTGAAATTTAAGATTTTCTGAAATTTAGGATTTTTGTGAGAAGTTCATCTGAAATTTAAGATTTTTGTGAGAAAGTTAAAATTTAGAATTTTTAAAAGTTTAGGATTTTCTAGAATTTGGGATTTTCTGAAATTCGGGATTTTTGTGAGAGGTTCACAAAAAGCCCCGCCCCGTCCCCTATATAAACCCCCCTGTGTCCGATAGGGGTGGGGTTATTTGGGCAAAAAAAAGGAGCGGACATTTTGTCCGCCCCTTGCAACTTTAAATCAAGCTACTGGATTTTTTTCGTTGATTTTTCTTTTCTTTTCTTTTCAATTCATACACATTTAATTGAGCAACAATCCCGCCCTCTAATTCAAGTCTTGCGTATAATAACGAATAACTTTTTTCTTTTTCTACCCGCTCCAGCTCTACTTCAATCTCTTTACCGTTTTTATAAATCAATTTGTCCCTATCTACAATCAATTTTCCTTTGTCCACATTACTAGATTTTTCCCCGCTCTTTAAGAACATTTTTTCAATGCTTTTAATAATGAGTTCCATAAGCGACCCCCTTTGTTTTGTTTTTTTGCTTCCAGTATATCAAACCTGTCAACCTGGACATTCACTCCAGCCCGCCCTAATATGTCTTATAGCTATTATTAATTCTTTAAAGAATTAATAATAGCATATAGACATATAAGGGTGGAGTGCTCGTCTATAGTGCTAGCTGTATATATCCGACCTGATAGACTAATACCCATATAAAATATCTTTAAGATATTTTATATGGGATATAAGTCTATACAGGCTGACGACCTTATAGACATATACCCATTATAAATCTCTTTAAGAGATTTATAATGGAGTATTAGTCTATATAGGCTGTGCTAGGTCGTAGGTCTATAGAGTGAGAGCAAAAAAAAGGGCGGGCAAAAAGCCCGCCCGTTGAAAATGTTTTCAATGATTTATTCTATGATATAGATGTTTTCTTCTTCATTAGGAGCGGATTCGACATTTTGTTTATATTCTCTATAAATTTGACGCAAGGTGTTTATCACTTCTTCTGTCTTTTTATTTAGATCTTCTTTTGCTTCTTCCCATGAAGACTTGTAGGTGATATATGTTCTGGATCTCCATTTACCGTCTTTATCTTCTGTATAACAACCCCAGCTTTCAAGTAATTCTTCGTCAAACAGATAAACCTTATACTTCCTGAGAGGCTCTTTAATATAACATTTTTCTGCTGGAAGGGATACTTCTAACATTCCAATAAAAGGTCTTTTGTGAGTCGGATCATAAATGTAACTTTTTTTGACTTTAACCTTTAACATTTTCAACCCCCTTTTTTGGTTTAATTATAGGTAAGGTCTAGGGCTACCGTTGTGGTAGCCCGATTAAAAATGTTTTCAACGGTTTATTATATTTCAACTATAAGGGACTCGTCGCTAGGTTTCTTTTGTTCCTGTTCCTTATTGAAGTTTACTATTTCTTTCAGCTGGTTAATGATATGTTTTATTTCATCGTTGACCTGTTGTTGTAGGTCTTGCCACCCATGTTTTGCGAACAAGACGATATGTTTTCGTCGCCAGTATTCGCCATTTTCGTCTATGAAAGTTCCCCAATTTTCATGCAGAACGGATCCCAACAATTGGGTTTCGCTTAATAGTTCTTTTTTTAGTAAGCAATTATTGCAGGCTGGTAAATACACGTATAACCTGCAGCAATATTTTTTCCCCAATTCAGGCTCATAGATATAAACTTTTTTAAACTTAATCTTTAACATAGCAAACCCTCCTTTTTTTGCTTCTATTTTAAATTTCTTGTCAACTTGAACATTCACCGCACCGAAAAGGTGCGGTGTTATTGGCTTATTTTGTGGAATATGGAGTTTGGAGTTAGTCAACTCTGGAGTCGGCACTCACACTCATTATTGCCGTATTGTAATATGCTTGGTAAATGCCGTCCAGCTTCAAAGCCCTGTGTTCCCTACCTTCGTGCCTTACTAATCCAGTAGCATAAATTTTCTCATCTTTATAGAGAAGTCTGCACCAGTGCCGACTTCCGCCCTTCCTGCATGGCAACCAGCTCTTTTTAAAGTCTTTATTTCTTAACCCGATCTCTTTGGGATCGTCCGCAACTTTAACAAAAAACCATTCCCCTTGTCTTAAAACTTGCTTACCTTCAGCTTCCGCTCTTTTTACAGGTTCAGGTTTTAATATCTCAAATGCTTCTTTTACAGTGCAAGCCCCACTTGGTAATAAAGAACAGTAATAACTTCTTTCATCAAATCCAGCTAAGATATTCAGACCTCTGATCCGTAGGAGAACTGTCGCCGCTGTGTGTCCCCAAACAGTAAAGATAAGTTTACCATTCCACCTAGATTTACTCACTCCCGTCGCTGTGTAATTCTTCCTCAATCTCTCTAAACAAACTTTTACATCTTCAGGATACCCCTTCATTTTTTCTTCAGCTTTCCACTCATACTTAAAATCATGATATTCATGCTTATCAGGTATAAAGTCAATAACCTCAACCCAATCAAACCATGCACTCTTTGCTTTAAACGGTAATACAGGAATCTTATCGTCAGAATCCCAGTTCCTAGTAAAGTCCCAGTCAAACTCTTCTATAAGGTTTGAAATAGCGGAAAATGAAACCGCTACCCCTGTTCCTCTAGTGTTAGTGCATTCTAGCAACATGTTTCTATGCCTATTTGAAGTAAAAGAGTAATTATCACCGTTCACTAAGATAAATCCGTTTTTCTTTATTCCCAATGGAGAGTTATAGGTCCAAATAATCTTGTCCATCGCTGTAAGATTTCCATTGTAACTATAAATTACTTCTCCAGATGGGATTTTTCCCTCAACGAACATCTCTATAAGCTCGTAATTTGAATAATAGTGCTTCATCTCTCCCCTCCTTTTTTTGGTTTTTTGTTTTTATTTTAACAAATCATGCAACTTTTGCATTCACTTTCTTTTGTCTGTGTAAAAACCTATGAACAGGATCTCTTTCCTCTATCACTTTAAAGATAAAAATGAAGTCCACTTGCCACCATCTCGTAGAGAAGTCTCTAATATCCCTATTCCAGAAGGAATAAGTAAAACCAACTTCCCTTTCCTCATCATCATAGAGAAGGTTATGTTTCTTTATTCTTGGAATCTTACCGTATCGCTCCTCCAAAAACCATTCTACCCCTTCCATGTCTTCAAAAGTCTCTGCGATTACATTGCTTAAAACCATCTTATTGACCTCTCGTGGACACCTACAACAATACTCCTCAATAATCACTTTATAATACCTTCGCTTTATTGGTCTCATCTCCCCCTCCTTTATAAACTTCTGATGTAGGTCTTGGCTTCATTGATATTCTTAAAACACTTCATTTTGTCTATTCTCCGCTTCAGATACAGTTTGTTCCCTTTTAGTCTGCCTTCCAAAACTGTAACTCCATATATCCGCTCATGATAAATCCCTTCTCCCTTACTTAATTCTACGAACAGAAATCTATTTCCATTCCGTTTATGGCTGTATTCTAAAATGTGCGGAGTGATGAAATTAGGTTGACCGTTGTAATAGAAATCAAAAACCTTCTCTGCTAAATGTTCAAAATCTAATGCGGTTATTTCTTTTTCTTTACCTTCTTCGTTAATTAGCCTTAAATTAAGCATTTTCCCCTCCTTTTGAGTGAAAACGTTTTCAATTTTTAGGAGTTTAAATCCGCACCTAAAACACTCATCATTAATGAGAACAAAACCACAGTTAGGACAGTGCCCTGGCTTCCAGCCACATCTAGGACACTGCCTATCAGGATAATTGAGATTACATACAGGACAAATCATATCTCCCCTCCTTCTGTTTAGTTTAGGTTAATGGCTCTAATTCATAAACAGCCACTCTTTTCCCTGCGGGAGTCAAAATGTAACAGAAGACCCCCCGCCCCTTCCTAAATATTGCAGGTTTTTTCTCATTTTTGATGGAAGGGATAACCCTTCCTACATACTCCTTCTTCCCACTTTTTCCTTTTACCCATTCGTGCGGTGAAGGATACCAGTTTTTAGGTGCTCTTTTGCTTATAAAGTTTGCCATAACTCCCCTCCTTTTTTTGGTTTTGTTTTTTTGCTTTCACTTAAATTTTATCAACCTTGTCAAATTGAACACTCACTCCAACTTCCTTCACTTTATCTTTTTCCTCATCTAGCCCTATCACATTTAACACGAAAGTTTGCGGAGGCTTTGAATCTTGGAGAAAGCCTCCGATCTTTGCCAGCGTATTCAATGCCGAAATCTTGACCTGATCTGATGCATTCTCTTTCTCTACAATCTCCTTGAGCTTTAACACAATATAATCCCTATCCACTTCTGCCATCTGTCTCATTTGTGCTTTGAGATATTCAATATACCTTCGGACTTTCTTGTTCTGGAGTAAGCGATTCGCAGCTGACCTTGCCTTCTCCCTACTAAACCCAGCCTTTATTGCAGAAGATACAGGCTTCCTTGTAGTCAAATAATAGTGGGCAAACTTCTTGACCTTCTCTCCAAGTTTGTCAAAACCTTCCAATTCTTCATCTGTGAACTCTCTTGGTGGTGGCAAATAATATTTCATCGCTCAACCTCCTTTTTTTGTTGAATTGAAAACGTTTTCACTGACAATTATAATAAATTTGAAAAAATTTTCAAACTTTTTCTTGACAAAAACAAAACCTGTGATTAAATTAGAATTAACAAAAGTTTAACAAAAACAAACAAAGGAGGAAAAGGATGAAACAATGGGTTTACGAAGCACGGTGCGTAAGATGTGGTAAAACTAATATCTTTTATATGATGGGAGTATCGGATAAAGATATACCATTCATAAAAAGCAAATATGTAAAGAATCCGTTTCTCCTACAATACTGTGAATATTGTAAGAAAGAAACCTTGCACAAATGGTTAACAATATACCAAAAAACAAAATAACAAACAAAGGAGGGGTATCATGGCAAGGAAAAATAATGGAAGGAAAAACGGACAGAAGGTTGATTTGAAAAAATTAATTGATAAATATGGAGAGATTGATCAGAAGATAAAAAAATTAAATGAAGAAAAAGAAAAGTTAAAAGCCCTTCTTCCGCAGGAAGAAGGAACTTATTATGGAGAGAGGTTTAAGCTGACGATTTCTTACAGTGAGCGGGCGGAATATGACCCTGTAAAGGTCGCAAAGAGATTAAAAAAGGATTTTGTGAAAGTTGTTACTGTAACATCTGCGGTGAAAAAATACATACCGCAGACGGAGCTACAGGAGTATATTAAGAAAACAACAGGTTATTTCCGTTACTCCTTAAAGAAAATAAAGGAGGTTGGAGATGAGTAAAAAACTTTCCACAAAGAAGACAAAACAAGTAAAGAAGACAATCCGAGAGGAGATAAAAGAGTTGTTGCGGGAAATAGATGAAAAAAAGTATGATCTTTACTTAAAAGTGTATCAGGTTAAGAAGGAAGAACTGTTTGTGAATTGGGGATTCTCAAAGTTTAGGGAATGGATAGAGGAGGATCTGGGCATTCCTTATAGAGTAGGGTTGTGGTATGCCCAGATTGGAGAATTTATAGAGCGATTTGATCTCCCACGACAAGTGGTTATGGAAATTTCATGGACTAAATTAAAAGAAATAGCAAAATTAGAGTCTATTGAAGATATAAAGGAGTTATTAAAAAAAGCTCCTTCTATGTCTTTTAGGGAATTAGAGGCTGAAATTAAACAGCGAAAAGAGAAAGTGGGCGGAAGGGAAGAAAAGACTACCACTTTGACCCTGAAGTTGAAAAACGACCAGTATGATGTGATAATATCCGCAGTGGAAAGAGCGAAGAAAGAGATAGGAGTAGAAAGTGTTAGTTCTGCATTAGAATATATTTGCCAAGAATTTCTGGTAAATAGGCAGGAGTTGGAAAATGAATTGTTCAATGAAGAATAAAATAAGGTTTTTTTGTGGAACATATACGCTGGATACGGAAAGGAGCTTGCGAGTAGCGATAGGGAAAGCAAATACTTTGCCAAAGAACGCAATAAGGCTGTCGGAGTGGAATGCTTATATAAATTACCGATTCCTTGCAGACGAAATAGAATACTTGCGTCCTGTAAACGAGTATCCTTACATGAACAGTAGAGAGATGGCGGTATGGCTTCCAGACGGAATCTGGATCGTGATGAGAATTGTATTTATAGTATTTGGGCATCCTTATTCTGCGACTATTGTGGGAGCAAAGGTGAGCAAGAAAGCTAGTTATAAGAAAATAGTCCATACGAAAACCAAGTTCTTTGTAGAAGGAAACATTGAAAACATTTTCACTAAAGGAAAAGAAGAATTAAAGATATTAAAGAAATCCAATAAAAAACTTTGGTGGTAAAAGATAAAGGAGGTCATTATGTCTCAAAGAGTAAAATTAAGCCTAAAGGTAGAAAAGAATTTGTTTTTAGAAAGTGCCAGACGCAAAGGATTTAAAGTGAAAAATGGTCGTATAACTGGGCAAGGCTTGTTCGCTCCTATTTATGTAGATGATAACGGATATGTAAAATACGATAATATGGATACGGAAAAATTGACTGGTATTGTTGCAGATTATTTATCAAATTTCGTTAATGGTATAGTAGAACAGAAAGAAAACACAATTTTTATACAACTATAAAGGAGGGATACATGCCTGTAATTAAAATTGAAATCAAAGAAAACGGGGAAGTAAGAATAGAAGGGCAAAATTTTTGGGGGGAAGAATGCAGAGAACCAATAAGGCAAATTACAGACAGACTAGGAATAATTCTGGAACAAGAAGATCTGACGGAGACAGATTGCATTATATCTGTCTCCGAATAGGAGAGAACGGGCAGGTGGATATGGATTTAAGTGAGTGCTCCATCTGCCCGTTCAAGAATTGTAAAGAGTGCAAAATAATCCCTTGCGGATAAAAACCAAAAAAGGAGGTTTATCATGGCAGTAAAGTTGTTAAATTCTGCAGTAATGCCAAAGGAAGGGCAGTATTCTGCATACAAAATTTCTTTTCAGGAGTTTAAGCTCTTGCTCCAAAAAGCCCACAAAAGGGGTGAGTTAGAGTCTTATATAGGGTATCCGCAGAATGTTGAGTTAATAAGAAAATGGACAGGAATAGAAGTTCCACTTAATAGAGCGGAAACTGATTTAAATGATGGAGATGAGATGCTGGTTATGAAATTGAAATACAGGGTTAGCAATCCCGCAGACAAAGGAAAGGAAGTAGGAGAAGATGATTTTGAGTTCTTCTATGTAAGATACCGCTCTCTATAAGCAAACAAATGCCCCAGCTCTATGCTGGGGCTATAAAAAGGAGGGAGATATGCTGGAACTTCTGATCAGAAGTCAATGTAAAATAATTGTCTTAAACACAATAGAAACAGAAAGAGCAATTGAATATGTTAAGGAACAGGTGGGAGTTCTGAATAAGAAGCTAAAAGAATCTTCCCGCATAGAAGATTTGAGCGAATACCAATTAAAAATCTGGGACGCTATTGATGGACTTGGGAATAGAGAATATGCTAATTATCTTGACATCCTTCGGCATATCGCTGAAGAAGAAGATGAGCCTACCATTTATCTCCTACTAAACTATCATCGCTTCATCAGGGAAGGATTAAATGTTCCTGCGATTATTTCTTTTATCAGGAAAATAGCGAACAGTTCTAAATTCGTTCATGTAATCCTGCAGGGAGAATTCAATCTGCCACCAGAAATCAGCCAATACTGCCAAGTAATTGATATTCCGCTACCTTCAAAGACTGAAATTTTTGATCTCCTGAAAGAGATCTGTAAAAGAGAAGAACTGAAAGTAAGGAAAGTTTTATTAGAAGAATGTGCGGAGTATTTATCAGGGCTTACTCTGATTGAAGCCCAAAAGATGTTTGAAATAGCGATTGTGAAAGGTAAAGGAAAAATAGATCCGCAATTGATTCAAAGATTGAAAGCGGAAAAGGTAAAGAAAGAAGGGCTGGTTGAATATATCGCTCCACAGGAAACAATTAATGATCTGGGCGGGCTGGATAATTTAAGACAATGGGCAATAATGGTCAGCAAAGTTTTCAAGAATAGAGAACAGGCAATAAAAAAGAAAGTTCCTGTCCCTAAAGGAATGCTTTTGGCTGGAGTTCCAGGGACAGGGAAGACTCTCTCCTGTAAAATTCTGGCTAACCTTTTCCAGATTCCTTTATTGCGTGTGGATATAGGAAAGTTATTTAACAGTAGATTAGGAGAAACAGAAGCAAACACACGCAAGGTCTTAAAGGAAATAGAAGCCCAAGCTCCCGCAGTGGTAATGATAGATGAAGCGGAAAAAGCATTTTCAGGGTTATCTTCATCAGATTCTTCTGATGCAGGAACTACTGCAAGAGTAATTAGTTCTTTTCTCTATTTCATGCAGGAAAATACAGCTCCACTTTTCTTTGCATTTACAGTTAATAATGTCCTAGCCCTTCCTCCAGAATTAGAAAGGAGAGGAAGAATTGATGAGATATGGTTTGTGGATTTGCCCGCTCCTAATGAAAGGAAAGAAATTGCAAGGATACATCTGCGAAAAGTAGGAGAGAAACCAGAAATCTTTGATCTGGATAAAATCGCAGAAGCAACAAAAGGATTTACAGGAGCGGAAATAGAAACTGCAATAAAACAAGCAAAACTCAAGGCTTTCTATGAAGATAGAGACATGAATGATAACGATATACTGGAAGCAATAGAAGAAACTATACCTTTGTCTGTAAGCAGGAAAGAAGAAATTGAAGCGTTGCGGGAATGGGGAAAGACAAGAGCAAGACTTGCTAATTCTTCTACCACAAAGAAAAAATCCGCAAATAAAAAGGTATTATTGAATTGACTATTCAAACAAAAAACAGTAAAATATAACTGATACCCAAAAGTCCTCCTTCCCCTCCTTCTTCCGACCCCCTCAAATGAGGGGGTTTTAATTTTTAGAGTGAAAACGTTTTCAATCTAAAGGTTCATATATCTTTCTATATGCAGAAGGACCAAACTTGAATCCGTATTCATCTGGACATTCTTTTACTTGCTTAATCGGTCGCCCTTCCCTACCCTTATTGTCCTTCAACAACATACATCTTCTCCACGCAGGACGATAGTAGATACAAAAATTATCAACCTTCGGACATCTTGCAAAGAAAGTCCAGAAAAGTTTTGTCTCTCTCCTAACTTTTTTCTCAAGCGGAAAAGGTGGGAATCCTGGAATTAACTCTTGCATACTTTCTTTCTAACATATTTTGAAAAGAAAATCAAAATTTTTATTTTTGATATTGACAAAAACAAATACTGATGTTATATAATTGAAAAACGAAGGAGGGTGGAATGAAAGTTTTAAGGTTGCCTTCCGTTGACAGAGAAGAATCTTTGAGATCCCTTATCAAATTGTATAAAAGCAAAGGTTGGAAAGAAAAAGATTTGGTTAAATTTTGGGTTTTGGCTCACAAAGTAGAAGGGCTTGCCAGCGATTTAGTTCCTATGACATATAAGGTCAAAGCAATCCTGAAAAAGTTTCTTAATGAAATAGCCACAGATGATCTTCCACAAGTGATCCGATTTGCAATCCAGAATGAAGATTATTTAGCTTGGAAGATTAAGAACTATAATGGAAGTCTTGTATCTTTCTGTTTTAATTATGGCAAGATTTACAGGAGATTTAAGAATGATGAAGACTAACCCAGTGTTTGTTGTGATGAAAACGCACGGAATCAGGATTCTTTCTCCCTATGATTACGGGTATGAAAAGGAGTTCCTGCGGAGAATAAACGGAAATCCTATTATCCTAATGGGAAGGAAATCAATCAAAAAGGAAAGCCTTGTTTGTTATTGTGTTGCTAAAAAATTATATAAAATTTACAAGTATGGGAATTTAAAGGTAGATTCTCTTTCTATCTATCCTGAAGTTCAAGGGTCGGTGGTGCTGGTAGATTCTTCCACAACAGATGTGAAGTATAAACATATATTTAAGCTCCTTCGGTTAAAGAAAGAAATCGTTATGGATGTTCTGGGAAAGCTGGAACTTCAGGAAATATTTGGGAAAAACATAGAATATTTAGAAGAAGAAGGAGTTATCATAGATGTCAATCGGGACAAATTTGTTGGTAGCAATACTGCGAGACAGGGATCTGAAGTTATTTCGTTTGCTGAATGAAAACATTTTCATTGATTACGAAAAGGAACAATATAAAATAATAAAGGAATATGTAGAGAAATATAGAAGCCTTCCATCAATCCAGACCTTTGCCGAGCTGATAGATGAAGAAGAAATCCTAGTGCCCGATGCTCCTATTGATCTTCTCTATCAACGGTGCATAGAAAGGAAACTCAAAGAAGATTTGTTAAATCTCTCTACTGAAATAGAAGAAGATATACGGAAGCATGAGATTGATGCTCTTATTTCCAGAATGGAAAGGTTTATTGCCAGATATAAGAGATTGAAGCAAATAGAAGATGGAGTTAAAACTTTCAGAGATTTAGCCCAAACAGTTCTGGATTATATTCAGGAGAAAAGAACAAAGATAGATAAGCCAATTGGGATTCCAACAGGCTGGGATACGCTGGATTTCTTGACTGGAGGCTATCAACCAGAAGATTTGGACCTGATTGTTGCCCGACCGAAGATGGGAAAATCTCTTATCATGGCTTATTCTGCTCTACATGTAGCCCAACAGGGATATATTCCTATGCTTATTTCAATGGAGATGAGTATAAAGCAACAAGCTAAAAGGATTATTGCTCTGCATTCCAAGCTGAATTTCTCTGCACTTCATACAGGAGAAATCAGTTCATTTGCAGAAAGAGAAATCGCTTCCTTGCTGGATACAGAACTACCTTTCTTATATGTTGAAGGCAGGTTTTCAAAAACCATAGATGATATTGCATTCCTTGTAGAGAAATATAATCCAGATATTGTGTTCATTGACGGCGGGTATCTGATTAAAATCCAGAAGCACTATAAGAGTTTGTGGGAGAATGCGACTGTATTAGCCAATGAGCTAAAGAACCTTGCTCTTACTTACTCCAAACCTTTTGTGGTTTCGTTCCAATTTAATAGACAAGCATCAAGAACTAAAGGAGGAGATCTGGAAAAGATACAATTGACCGATGCTTTGAGCCAATTAGTTTCGGTTGCAATAGGAATTCATGGAGAAGATAATTCTCCTACAAAAGTGATAGATGTTTTTGCAAATAGAGAAGGAATAACCCAGTCCTTTGAAATCAATTGGGACTGGGAAAGAATGGATTTTTCGGAGGTGAAAAATGAAGAAAATCAAACTGCATCCAGAGCAACATAGAATCATAAGGACATTTATTCACTATTTCGGAGAACAGGCTTTAGATTGGACTCCCTATATGATGGAGATGTTTGTTGTAATGTGTTTTATGGGAGAGCCAGAATTAATAATGACAGATAAGGAGTGGGATTTATATGATGAATATCTTAAAAAATGGAACATTAGAAAACCTGAAAAGGAGGAGGAAAATGGGCAAAACATATATGAACCTGCACATTTATATAGACTTGCTTCGCCGATTAGGGATAGAAAACCCGCAGGTCAGAAAAAACGGGAACTGGATAAACAGCTCTTGCCCATTCGCAAAATGGACTCATGAAGGTGGAGTGGATAGAAATCCATCGTTTGGAATCAATCTAGCTAACGGTGTCTTTCATTGTTTTGGGTGCGGAATAAAAGGACATGTCAGCCGTATCTATAATACATGGAAAAATGTAACAGGAATAGATGATCCTTCTCTAAAAGAGTTTGGGAAGAAGGAATTGTTTATCCCTACTCTGTTCAGAGATATATCTCCGAAGAAACCAAGATATATAAACTATATTCCTTTCCCTATTTACACAGGAAAATTATTCAAGAAGGAAACAGTGAAAACGTTTTCATTGAGATATGATCCGAAAGAGAGAAGGGTCGTGATTCCAATTCGCTACTACAACAATAGAGTAATAGCCTTGAAAGGAAGATATTTAGGGTTAGATCCAGAGCAACCAAGATATAGATTTTACAAAGAGTTTGGGGGGCAGATGCCCCACAGCTTGGGAGTATGGTTTGGTTATCATCTTCCTATAAATCCAGATGAGCCTTTAATTCTGGTAGAAGGAGAAAGGAATCTTTTGAAGTTATGGGATGTTGGGATATACAATGTATGGTCTGCGGGAGGATCGGAAATAAGTAATGCTCAATTGAAAACTTTGAGAACCTGCGAAGCTAAAGAATTGGTATTGTTTTTTGACAATGATAAGGCAGGAGAGAAAGCTGAAAAAAGAATTTATGAGAAGCTCAAAGATTACATGGTCTTCTACAAAGTAAAGGATTATCAAGGATGTAATGATCCCGCAGAGATGGTTGAAAAAGGAGTTATTAACAAGGCATTAAAATCAATCAAAAAAATATAAAGGAGGTCTGTTATGGCAAAGAAAAATGCAACATGGTTTAGGATCGGAGAAGAAGGTTTCAAGGAAAAGCAGAGATTAGATGCAATAGCTGAAATGAAGAAAGAGAAAAGCGTCCCACGCTTCAGGTTAAGACCGCAGGAAACTGCGAAGATCATCTTTCTTGATTCAGATGGTTTCTACATCAAAGAGCATAACCTAAAAATAGCAGGAAGATGGGGCAACTATGTAACCTGCACTTCTGACTTCAAGCCTTGTCCTGTCTGCCAGAGCGGAGATAGACCAACATATACCGCATATTACACAATTATAGATACTAGAACAATCGTAACAAGTGATGGAAGGAAGCTCAAAAACAGGAAGGTTCTGTTGCCTTTAAAAGGGAGTGCAATAAATATCATTGAAGACATTAAGAAGAAGGTAAAGAATTTAAGAGGTCTTGTATTTGAAGTGAAAAGATATACAGCCCAAGATCCAAACTGCGGAGCTGTATTTGAAAGACTGGGTAGAGTAGATTTGAAGAAGCTAAAGGACTCCGAACCTTATGATTATGAGAAAGTCCTAGCTCCTCCTACTGATGAAGAATTAGAAAACATGGGTTTTGATGTAACTGTTGTCGGGTCTGAAGAAAATCTTGATGAAGAACTGGACGATCTCTTTGTGGAAGAAGATAACGAAGAAGAAAAAGAAGAAGAACTTGATGATCTCTTTGAAGAAAATGATGATGGAGAAGATGAAGAAGATAATGAAGAAAATGATATTGACGAAGAAGAAGACGAAGAAGATGACGATTTAGATTTTAGCGATTTAGATGATGAGAAAGGAGACGATGACGACGATGAAGTCCCGTTCTAAAATTGTCTGTAAAGAGTGGCTCTATGTTCCCAAATCCAGAGTAGATTTAAATCGTCTGGTTATAACCAGACAGGACTACTTTGGTAGGGAGCAAGAGCCACTCATTCTCTATGAAAACAAGGGGGACTATGTGGGAGTCCCCCGTTATTTCCTAAAGCTGAAAAAATATCCTCCAGTAAAAGGAAAGTGGGAAAGGGTTAAGCTAAAACACAACATCAAATTGCGTCCATATCAGAAAGATGTGCTGATTCAATACGCAAAAGCAGTAAAGACAAAAGCTCCTTATGGTGGAATTATCCAGATGCCAACAGGAACAGGAAAAACAGTTGTTGGGTTATATCTTGCTACTCTATTAAAATACCGCACTCTGATTGTCGTTCATACTGAAATACTCTATGAACAATGGAAAAGAGCGGTAAAGGAATTTTTAGGTATGGAAGTGGGAGAAATCAGGCAGGAGAAAGAAGACCTGCGTCCTGTTACAATAGCCATGATCCAGACATTATTACGAAAGAAAGAAGTTCCCTATAAAGAATATTTTGGACATGTAATCTATGATGAAGTTCATATATTGGGAGCAGAGAAGTTTAATCAAACTGTTACTTTGTTTAATCCCAGATTCAGGACAGGGCTGACAGCTACTCCGCATAGAGAAGATGGAATGGAAAATCTGTTCTTCTGGCATATAGGTCCTATTATAGCCAAGACTGAAGCAACCCTGCTTACTCCAAAGGTGCTGAAGATTGAATTCAACAGTCCATTGACCAGCACAAAAGATTGTTTCATTAATAAGCGATTTATAAAAAGTAGATTCCTGAAGAAATTGAATATTCCACGCAGGAATAAGATTGTTGCCCAGCTAGCATTGAAGGCTTACAAAAAAGGATACAAAGTTCTGATATTGAGTGATATTCTTGAATTGCTCTATGAGTATAATAAGCTGATAGATGTTCCTGATAAAGCGTGGGTTATAGGAGAAAAGAAAACTTATACAGGAAAGGAAAGGATTATTTTAGGGACATATCAGGCATCGGGAATTGGGTTTGATGCTCCTGATATTGATTGTCTAATTCTGGCTACTCCCAGAACTTCAGTCAAACAGGCAATAGGGAGAGTTTTGAGAATCAGTGAACACAAAAGACAGCCAATAATTGTTGATATTGTGGATAACTTTTCTCCCTTGATGAGAAATTATTTCACTAAACGCAGTAAGGATTATGAAGGTTGTAAAATTAAAATAATCAAACTCTAAAGGAGGGCTGGATGCCAAGAGGAAATACTCCACTAGCAAAAAAGAGAAATCTCTCTCCAAAAAAAGCAAAAGTTTTCCTGAAGAACAAAATAAATACTTTGCTATACTATAAACTAGAAGGAAAATTTGGGTTTTATAAAAATTATCCTGTAAGCGTTTGCTTATATAGAGTAGGAATGACAAATCCCTGCAAAGGTGTTGTAGAGAATACTGCAAGGTTTACTTGGCTATTTGATTTCTGACTCCAAGCCAGATATTTGGCAGAGAAAGGTGTTTCTCTGAAAATCTTGGAGGAGGCTTATTACTATTTTAGACAAAAACCCTATCATAAACCAGAGGAGGTTTGGAACTATGTCAAAAAAAGATATGAAGAACAAAACAGTTCAGATGACAATAGTGGAAGATAATGAGATGGTTCAAATCCCATCTAAAACTCCCGCAGATGAAGAACCCGCATGGGTTACTTATGAGTTAAAAAGAACATTGAAATTGGCTGAATATGAAAGTCTATCTCTGCGGGTGGGAGTAACAGTTCCTTGCAGGAAGGGAGAAATACAACAAACTTATGAAGAAGCAAGAAAGTTTGTTGAAAAAAGGATAAAAGAAAGATTAACAAAATGGGGGTTTAAAAAATGAAGGAACTGTTTGAAAAGATAACAAAAGAATATGGGAATGTTTTGAATATAGGAGAGACATTCCCAAATATAACAAAAATCCCTACAAGAATATTTACTTTTGATTTGCTTACAGGTGGAGGGATTCCTGTAAATAAATTTACGACCCTATGGGGCACAAAGAGTTCGGGCAAAACCACATTCAGTTTTAAAGTAATTGATTCCTTTTTGAAAACGTTTTCACAGGATTATGTTGTCTATATTGACTTTGAACAGGCATTAAACAAAGAATGGATGTCTAATTTTGTATCTGATATGAAAAGGATCGTTATAATCTCTCCTGATTATGGAGAACAAGGAGTGGATTTGGCTTATCAGATGAGTTTAGAACCCGCTGTAAGTCTTATTGTGATAGACAGCTTGCCTGCCATTATCTCTATTAGTGAAGTTGAAAACGATAGTGAAGATACTCAAGTAGCTGGGTCGGCAAGGTTAATAAGGAAAATGCTCAATAAGTTATTGGTTAGTATGGCAAATGCTCAAAAGGAAAAGCGACCTTTGACCTGCATCCTGATAAACCAAGCTAGGGCTAATGTCGGAGCAAGGAAATTTGAATCAAAAATCAGAATGCCAGGAGGATATATAGTTGAACATCTCTCCTATCTCATAGTGCATTTATACCTGTCCAAATATGAAACTAAAGGAGATATTCCTTACAGAGCTGTTCATCAATTCACAATAGAAAAGAATAAAGCTGGTTACCCACGCATTAGCGGAGAGTTTAAAATTGATATTCAGCAGGGAAAGGTTGTTGATGAAAATCTTATCCTGAAATTTGCCCTTGATCTGGGAATAATCAATAGAAATAAATCTTCCTATGAATACGCTGGAAATAAATATAAGACACAAAAAGAGATAGAAAAAACTTTGATGGAAAATTTAGAGTTCAGGGATAATTTAGTAAACCAAATCATAAACAAATGGTGGGAGGGGAAAAAATGATACATTATTGTCTATGGTGTAAGAAAAGAGTAATCATGCCTTTTGTGGATAAGTATAGTGTTTTTTGTAGTGGAAAGTGTTTTGCTAATTACTTGATTTCTTATCCTCCGCAGAGAATTAAAGGAGGCTTCCCACTTCCTCCACATTTTAATTTCAGAAGCAGATGGGAACTGGATTTCGCTAAAAAATTCTGCGAAGCATATAGACTTAAATGGAAATATGAACCTTATGCTTTCAGATTGAGCAACCTGAAGTGGTATATTCCTGATTTTGAAGTTAATGGACACTTCATTGAAATTAAAGGTATATGGGAAGCTGGAGCGAAAAAGAAAGCAAGGATGTTCAGGGAAGAATATGGTAATTTGCTCATTTTGGATAAACTAATTCTGAAAAAAATAGGAGTGTTGTGATGAGTTTGGTAGAAGAATTAATGAATATTTATCTAAACCCAGATAACTGGACAGATAAAAATTTTGAGAAAGCAAAACGAATTCTTGAGACCCTTCTGAAATTCCAGATGCAACAGGTATATAGACTTCTGGTAGAAAAACCTTTGAACTATAAAAGATTGGAAAAATTTATCAAACTCATGTCTATTTTAAACGAAACAAAGAAGGAGATGTTAGATGAAGGAAATAGTTGAAGATATATACAACAATTTAAAGGCAGAGTTTAAAGGTAGGGAGAGAAATGATTTGTATTTTCATGTATCCGACCTTCCAACAATCTGCCCCCGTGCGGTCTATTACAGCAGAAAAACCAATATGCCCTTCAGAAAATCTCCTGTCTATGCTAAACCCGTTATGCTTGCCTATGCCTACGGCATCCTGATTCAACATTTCTTTTCTAGATATAGCTCCTATCTAATCTCAAAATGGAGATGCCCAAAATGCAAATCCGTTTACTATTTGTCTTATAGGGACTGGAATCGTATTCCCTGCAAACATCTGGTTCAGGAAGATTACAGACTGGAATTATCAAATAAAAAGTTCAAACTGGTAGGGAACATTGATGCTCTCTATAAAGACCCAACAGGAATTTATATTGCTGAAATTAAAAGCATAAATGCCCGACAATTTGATGATTTACAAGAACCTTTATTTGACCATGTTTTTCAAGTGCTAACTTACCTATGGATGTTCAAACGAAAGAAAGTAAAGCTGGACGAAGGATTACAAAAATTCCATATCAGAAAAGACAAAGCGGTAGTTCTCTATTTCAAAAAAGACTTTCAAAACCTGCAAATCAAACCTTTCTTTGTGGATAAAAACGAATATTCAATAGAAAACAGAATAAAAGAACTTCTCATGCATTTATTCAATCCCACAAAAGACTCTCCTAAAATATGTAATTCAAGATTATCTCCTCCTGCAAGGAAGTGTGTTTTCAGAAGTATATGTTTTAAGGAGGACAAAAATGAATCCAAAGAGAAATAGAAGGAGAGGAAAGGCTAACCAGAAAGCAATAGCTGAATTGTTTAATGGAAAGGATGTCGGAGTGCTGGGAGAAAGCGATGTAATAACGGAGAAATTCTGTATTGAAGCGAAATCAAGAAAGAAGTTTGTGGGAGAAAAATGGTATCGGCAAGCGGAAGAATACACTAAAAAAGACCCGCTGGCAAAAGGAAAGATCCCTATTGTAGTCGTGCATATTACAGGAAAAAGACATGAAAATGATTTTGTGATTATTAGAGTTAAAGACTTTTTAGAACTTTTGAAATCCTGAAAACCCTGAAAATAGGAGAAGGGGAGTATGAAATTAAGGAATATCTTAAGTCTTTTTGATGGTATTTCTTGTGGAAGATTAGCTCTGAATAGAGCAGGTATTGAATATGAAAATTATTATGCAAGTGAGATTGATAAATATGCAATTGCAATAACAAGATATAATTTTCCCAATACAATCTTTGTTGGTGATATTAGAAATTTGAAAGGAGAAGATTTTGAAGATATTGATTTAATAATGGGAGGAAGTCCTTGCCAGGGATTTTCTTTGTGTGGGAAAAGATATGGAATGTCAACTAAAACAAAAATAGAAGTTACTACTTTAGAACAATATCTGGAATTAAAACAGCAGAAATTTGAATTTGAAGGACAATCTTATCTGTTCTGGGAATTTGTAAGATTATTAAAGGAAATTAGACCTAAATGGTTTTTGCTTGAAAATGTAAAAATGCAGAAAAAATGGGAAAAAGTAATAACAGAAACTCTGGAAGTAGAACCTGTTGAAATCAATTCTGCTTTAGTATCAGCTCAAAATAGAAAGAGATTATATTGGACAAATATACCTATAAAAGGATTGCCAGAAGATAAAGGTATTTTACTGAAAGATATTTTGGAGAGTGAAGTAGATGAAAAATATTACATAAAAAAGCCTTTTAAATACCTTCCTGATAAACTTGATTTTATTATAGACCCTTACAACAGAAGGAACATTACTGACGGAAAAGCTACTACATTGAGAACAAATTTCTCAAACGGAAATTGTTGGGTAAATGAAAGTTTGAGATGCAGGCAAGTAGCAGAGCTGGCTATAAAAGGACAGGATTGTATAAAAAGAATTTATAGTTCTGAAGGTAAATCTCCTACATTGACTACAATGCAGGGTGGTTACAGACAACCAAAAATAATTGAAGAAAAATATATCACAGATAGAAACAAATCGTTATGTATTGATGCTAATTATTATAAAGGAGGAAACCTGAAACAGTATTTTGAAAAGCATAGAAGACAACTTGTGTTTGAAAAAGATAGAAGTAAAGTAAAAATTAGGAGATTAACTCCTCTTGAATGTGAAAGATTACAAACTTTACCCGATAACTATACAAAATACGGAATTTTTGAAAACGGCAGAATTAAACAAATATCTGACACACAAAGATATAAAACAATAGGCAATGCTTGGACTGTTGATGTAATAGCATGGATTTTTTCTTTCCTAAAATTACAATGAAAGATAAAGGAGGGCAATAATGAGCTGTAAAGATTGTCCTTTTAAAGGAAGAAAGAAAGTTAAATATGAGAAAAATAATCCTGAATTTGTGGTTATAGGAGAAGGTCCTGGGTGGGAAGAAGTAAGAGAAGGTCGTCCTTTTGTAGGAGAAAGTGGGCGACTCTTAATGAAAACGTTTTCACTCTTTGGGATGTCTAGAGTAGATATATCTATCTTGAATGCTACAATGTGCCAGAAATTAGGGCAGGATAAAAAAACCGATTTAGAAAAAGCATCAAAGTGCTGTAAAGAACATGTTGTAAAAGCTCTGGGAATCCTCAAACCCAAAGTGATTGTCTTATTAGGAGAACTGGCTCTCTATCAGATGTTCAATAAGAAAAGAATTTCCAGTTTCAGAGGACTACAATTTCCCTTCGGAGATGCTGTTGTTATTCCAACATTTCATCCTGCCTATGTTTTAAGACAATGCAAGCGTGGGTATCCGTATATTCCATTAGAAAAGATGAATGAAGTAGAGAAATTGTTTTATGCCGACATCAAACATGCTGTCGCTCTCTATAAACAGAAGGAAGATTTTAAACATGAATATACAACAATCAATTTGCCCAAAGGAAAAATAATAGCTTTTGACCTTGAAACAGAGAACCTGCGGGTCGCACACATGAAAGGAAAAGTCTTATGTATAGGTCTGGCAGGAAAAGAAGGGTTGCCCTACGCATCCCTTACCAAAGACAATAAACTCAAAGAAAGTATAAAGAAAATACTGGAAGATGAGAATATAAAGAAAGTCGTGCATAATCGTCCTTTTGATGAACTTGTATGTAAAAAGAATCTTGGTTGCGAAGTTAAAGGACAAATATTTGATGTAATGACAATGGCTCATGTTGTAGATGAAAACCTAGCTTCCTATTCCCTAGAGCATCTGGCAAATGTCTTCACTTCCTACTACAATATAAAAGATGTAGTGAATAGAAATAGGACAGAGATGGAAAAATTAGAAGAAAGCAAGCTCCTGAATTATGTCAGTCTTGATGCTAAAGTTACTATTGAAGTCTTCAATGTCCTGAAGAAAAAGATTATGGAAGATAAAAAATTAACCAGATATTACAAATATTACTGCCTTCCCGTTGAAAACGTTTTCAGCGATGTATCTGCGAACGGATGGAAAATAGACCTGAATAAACTAGATGAAAACGAAGATTCTCTCTATACAGAGATGAAAAAATTGGAAAAGGAATTAATGGATGCTATCCCTAAATCAATAAAGAAAGATGCAGACTCATTAACTCCCGACATCATTGCAAAGTTTATGTTTACAAAGAAAGGGCTGGGATTGAAACCTGTTGAATTTACAGAAAAAACAAAACAACCTTCTACCGATAAATATCATCTAAAACGATTCAAAGATAACGAATGGGTCGCAAAGCTATTAAGATATAAACAGATAAGCAAAATTCTGAACACTTACATCAAAGCAATAAGAAAAAATCTGTATCCAGATGGATATATTTACCCAAAGATATTCCTAACAGGAACAGTAACAGGGAGAACTGTAATATTAGACCCTCCTATGCAACAATTTCCAGCACACGGAGAATTCTCTGAAAAGGTTTTGGGAAATATTGTAGCCGAAGATGGCTGGGTTATATGCAGTCAGGATTTAAGTCAAAGTGAAATGAGAATAATAGGCTGGCTGGCTCAAGATGAAAATATCCTGAAATCTTTAGATGAAGGGATAGATTTACATAAAAGAACAGCCTCCCTTATTTCAGGAAAGCCTTTAGAAGAAATTACTAAAGACTTGAGACAGCTCTCAAAGCCGATAAATTTTGGATTAATATACGGAATGCAGGCAAATTCTCTGGTTGATTATGCTTTTAAAAACTATGATGTCGTCTTCACTTTAGAAGAAGCAGAGCGATATAGAGAACTTTTCTTCTCTAAACCCAATGGATACTGGAAACTTCCTTTATATCATGAACGAATGGTTAAGTTTGCAAGAAAGCATAAGTATATAAGATGTGTTTTAGGAAGGAAAAGACATTTACCGCATATTGATTCTGATGATTTCAGGTTGAGAAGTAAAGCGGAAAGGCAGGCAATCAATACTCCTGTTCAGAATTTCAGTAGCGAACTAGCATGTCTTGGAATAATGTTGTTCTGGAAGGAAATAAAATCCCGCCCCGACCTGAAAGATAAAGTAATCCTGACTAACCTTTTTATCCACGATGCCTACTATTATAGAGCAAGAGAAGATGTTGCCGAAAAAGCACAAGAGATATTGAAAGATTGTTTTGAAAATAGAACGAAAGAATACATAAAAAAGCATTGGGGCATCAATGTTGGATACCCCATTGAAACTGAAGGAAAAATAGGAAAGGATTTGAGTTTTAATAACCCTTAAGTTTCAATTCTTGTGTTAGCTTGCTCTCAACAGGTTTGGAAGCTGCCTTCAGGGATTGTAAAGTAATCTTTGGAATAGATACATATTTGGCAGCTTCCATGTTATATTCATAAATCATCCTGTAAACTTTCCATCTCTCTGATGCAGTCTTTGCACTTCTATAAGCATTGTATATAGCCTTCCGCTTACTATCAAAGTATTTTTCTATGTTCCTACTTGTGCTCTTATAGAGATAAGTTCTGCCCAACCTTGTTGGTCTAATTCCAAGTGCAAGTAGGACAGCTTCTCCTTCTGTAAGTCTCAATGGTCGCCCTTCTTCGTCCAGAATTACTTTATTGTATTGATTCTTTATTCCTTTATATGCTTCATAAGCCCTGATCGGATTGGCAAACACTTGTGGCATAATCCTATACAAGATGTTCAAACTATCATAACCATCTAAAGCAACCATTGCGTCCGCAAAACTCTTTGAAAGTCCACCATATACTCCAAAAATAGTATTCAAAATATCTTCTGGTCGTCTTGGGAATTCTATCTTCAATGAACCGCTTAAATCCATACCTATCAGGGCAGCAGGTAATCCTCTTTCTAAAGCAACAGATAGCGGAGAATCTGGATTTCCAAATACAGTAACTAACCTTTTTCTTATAGGAATTCCTGTCAATCTTTCTAATAATTGTAGCCAGTCATCAAGGAAAGGTATTGCTAGAATTCCACCGAATAAGGTAAAGGCAGCAAAACTATATCCAACAAATCTCAATCCTTCTTTATTGAGACCCCAAACTCTCTGTCCTTTAGGCAGATGTCGGAGCATGTAAATATAAGATTCTAATAAGTTTAATGTAAATGAACGGAAAGTAAGAGCTAGACGCATTAAACCAGAAGCCACATCTCCACCTGTTGCTATAATAGGAAGATTGAGTTTACCCATTAAATAATGAGACATATTAACAATTGTTGTAGCTTCTTCCATAGCTTTCTTATCCTTTGCATGCCTGACTATTCCTTTCTCTTTCAAAATCCTGTAAATTCCTAAAGCTGTTGCCAGCCTGTTATTTTCTTCCATATATGCAAAAGGAGTAGTCAACCAAGTAGCCAGAGTAGAGAGAACTTTTCCTCTGCCCGCAACTTCATCTCTCATCTGATTGATAAATTGAGCTGTGGTTATTCCACTTGTATATGTAATCCGCAGGAACTCTTTTTCGTCCGCAGTCAAATACTTATTTTCATCTAAATTCCTGTGATCCAATACATCTCTATAAGCCTTCATAAAAACAGAGATACTTCTGGTTATTGGAATATCATAAACAATACTTGTCATTGGAATGGTAGAAATAAACATTTGTGTAAATTGAATTAAAGCAGGACGAATCACTCCGCCCAAATACCAGATAAACATCAAGGATTTTACTTTTCCTACAATACGATCAAACTGGCTCTGTGGCTTCAATTGATCAAAGAACCATTTATGAGCATAATCTCTCAACCTTCTCTGCTGATAAGGATCTATTTGATTCAATAAAGGTAATCCTTCTACCAATGCTACCATTCGGGCAGCATAATTAGAAGCATTGTTTACATAATTGAATAATTCTTCCCTTACATTATCCAGAGTATATCCTAAAATCAGATAAGGATTTCTCTTAATAAATCTCTGTTTTGCTCTACTTTTAGCTAACAATTCAGTCTGAATTGTATCTGCAACCTTCTCCAAGAATCCCATTAAAGTTTCAGAATCAACATTTTCTTTCCTTACTTTTTCTGCAACAGCAGAGAGAAATGCTCCTAGATCTCCTTCACTTACATTGCCCCAGACAGATTCCGCTAACTTGTAATTAGGTAATCTCTGCACAAGAAACCTGCTATCTTTAAATACAGACTGAATATGCTCTAACTTTCTCTTATAATCAGGATCTATTCTTCTAACATGCTCTCTTAAATAGACACCATTGGCATTCGCAGTCGCATAATACGCTTGCTGTAAAGCCTTCGCTCTATTACCTGTCTCTCTATAAGCCTTCCTGTATTCTTCCAAGAATTTTTCTCTCTCTACAACTACAATCATATCAGAAGCATCAGGATCTCTCATACGAGGAGAATAGAATTTGGTATCTTTAATCAAATCCTGAATCTCTTTGTATTTCTGATAGAGAGAATGAGCCTCCAAATCATTGAGTAATGATTCCCAAATCTCTCTAGCTTCTGGATTCATTCGGGCAACCCGCTCTCTAGCCTGCTCTATATCCTTACCAAACTCCACTAAAGTATTTATCCATTGAGTCTGAACAGTAGAAGGAACATCTATCTTTAACTTCTGTAAATAGTTCTTTATTACCAGCTTACAAACCAGAGATAAGAAAGTATCGCCTAGATGATTCAAAGTCTCTTGAGTTACTTCTGCATAATTATTATATGCTTTTATTTCTTCATCGGATAACTTGTCTATTGGCAATCTTGCATAATCAAAGAAATGCTTAAACCTGATAACATACTGCGGTTGAGAGTATTCTTTTGGTAAATCTAACTTTGTGGCTTCATTTAATCGTTGCAGGACAACCTGCCTTCTCTCTGCTCTCTGCTTTCTATTTAACCCAGACCTTTCTTCCTGCTTCAAAAGCTGATACATCAAATTGAACGCAATCTTCATGTTAGAAATAACTCTTGGAAAATTCCTTAAATGCTCCTCCGTAAATCTGACCTGTAAAGCATCGCTTATCTTTATAGCAGAATCCACATACTTTCTTCTTTTTTCATCAAGCCCATTAAAATATGTCTCTCCTTTCTGAAGAATAGCATGTAAAGTGAAATTCTTATTCTCCATTGTCTTTGTAACATGATCAAATAAAGGCTTAAAAGACTCATTTTGAAGTGCTGTCCAGAAAGGTAATCCAAATTTTTCCCTGATTATATTAATATCCTTCATTTGCGGAGGAGCTTTGTATGTCCTTATATGCTCAACAAAATCTTTTACCTTATCTTCAAAATCAGAAAGATTAATTCTTTGCCTTGTTAACTCATGTTCTTTCTGTATCCTGTTAGCCAAATCAGAAAGTTCTTCAGCAGAAGCCATAGCTAATTGATATAAAGTTTTATTTATAGGCAACTTAAAGTATTTCCTGAAAGCTGCAACATAAATAGGATGAGATTCCGCAACAATATCCATCAAAGTGTCAACTGTCCTGATAAACAATTCTCTCTTTTCAACTGGAAATCCTAACAAGTTCCTGATGAAATCAAGAATCTTTCTCCAGATGGATTTTTTATCATGCTCAATAAGGAACAACTTGCCCGCAGGTTCAGTTATAGCTGTTACAATAAACTCATCAGGATCATGTAGAGAAACAAGAAAAGATAACCACGACTGCTTTCCATACCTAGCTACATGCTCCTGTAAAAGACTATCTTTCGCAATAGTCTTATCAATCTTTTCCTTCAATTCATGCTTGGTAAGCCTTGCTTCATTTTCTACTATCCATTTTCCTAACTTGTATTCTTCCTCCGAAATCAATGGACGAATATCGTTTATAATACTATTAATTCTTTCCCTATATTCTTCTCTTTTCTTGGAAAAATGAAGTGTATGTAATGTCAATGCATGTAAAATTTCATGAAAAATGGTAGCTTCAAAAATATCGGGCAGAGCATTCGGATCAACAATAATCTCTCCAAACATGTTACCTTCATAGGGACGATATAAACCAGTCGTCTTTCCACCAAATAAATTCTCTACAAACCTAATAGGAACATGTGGAAGAACTATACTGGTATAAGGAAGTTTCAATAAATGCTCTGCAACAATCTTTGTCGCACCTTCTCCATTCTTTGCCAGATACAATAAAGCACTATAAGCATCATTATACCGCTTCAAGAATCGCAGGAAACCATCAGATTGATATTTATATCTCTCAAAATCAGAAACATCTTTCCTATGTAAACCAATCCTTGCATTAGTAAGGAATAATTCTCTAGCAACCAGTTTGGCTAAAACCCTGTGATTCCCTACTGCATATTTATCTACAATAACATTCCAGATATGCTCCAGTTCTCTCTGGGCTTTCTTCACATCCAAAGACTTATTTAAATAAGCATCAATAGTATCCCGCAACTTCTTCATTAAAGCCCTAATAGCTGAAATATGCTTATACTCTGGAAGCTCCAGAGTCTTCCTTATGCTTAATAACTTATCACCAAACTCTATAAATTTATCTATTGTAGGAAGAATGTTATCTTCTAGTTCGCCAACCAGTAATCTCTTTGATTTGGCAGGTAGAGCATTGAAATCAAGTTTGATTAAATCCCAGGTCCATTTAAATAAACCACCAGCCCAGCCTAAAGGAGTATCCAGCCTGTAAAATCCCATTGATTCCTTAACATAATTGCTCCAGAAATAATCAAGATAAAACAGGGTCGCTCTGGCAGAAGAATTCTTTACAAGTTGAATAGCTTGTTGCTTTGATAACCCAGCTCCCATTAACTCTTTCAATAAAGGACTCCGCTCATTCCCTTCTATCGCTAAAACATAAGACCCGATTACATATTTCCTTAACTGCTTATAAATCGCATCTAAACTACTCTTATCTATCTTCCTGCCTTTCTCAATAAACCTGTCCAGTAAAGTATAAGCATAACTCTTTGAGAGCCTTCTAATAATCTCTATACGATGAGCACGACGCAATTCTATTAACTGCTGGAGAGTATAAGCAGGATAATCAGATAAAGCATCTTCAATCAATCCTCTTATATGAATAGTATCTTTGGGATCTATTGAATTTAACTCACCCCTTGCCCAGCTCTTTAAAACATTATCTAAACCTGTAAGCCTTTCACCAATAGCATTCCATACTCTCTGGGCATAAGTCTCAAAAAATTTAATCCTTACCCTTGCTTCCTTTTCATTTACTAACCCACGCTTAATTAAATGCTTAAAATCAGTTCCTTTTACCCACTCAAGAGCAGAAACTACAAAATCAAATTTATCTACTTCTTCAGGAGAAATTATGCCTTTTGATACAGCCTTCCATGCCAGAGAAAGCCTCTCCTTCCTTGCCTGTAAAAACTCTCTCCAATCATTCTGAAAAATAGAATACGCTGATTCTATCTTCTTCTTCAGAGATAAATCTGAATCTACACCAAAAGAAAACATAGAGACCCTTTCGGGCTTCCGTTTCAAAACAGGCTTGGAAGGAATCGGAGTATAATCAGGTATAAGTTCAGGATGAAAAGAATCTTCAGGTAAGGATTCAGTGTTATCATCCAGCCACTTCAATATATCTTCTTCTCTTTTCTCT